>NZ_JBHUWD010000004.1:0-157091 GCF_042670205.1 Luteimicrobium sp. NPDC057192
GGCTCCGTCGTCTCCGGCGCCCGGGTCACCTCCGCGGTGACGCGGGGCGAGCGCGCGGAGACGGCGCCCCCGGGCCCGCCGCCGAGTTCGATGGCTCTGCGCCGAGATCGAGGTTGAAACACGCGTGTTCGGCGGGAAACCCTCGATCTCGGGGCGGGCACGACGCGGCGGAGGGCGCGCCTCAGACGACGTCGCGCAGGCGCGTCCGGTCCGCCGACATGGTGGGCGCCGCCTCGCTCGGGGTGCCGGCGTCGTGCCAGCGCAGCACGGCACCCACCCCGTCGACGAGCTCCGCCGCGCCGTCGGGCACGAACGTGAGCCCGGCGTCCTGGCCGAGGGCGGCACGCACGAGCGCGACCGAGGCGGGCAGCGGGTGGACGCCGTCGGTGGCGCCGAGGCCCTCGACGTCGCCCCGGTCGAGCGCGACCTGGAGGGCCTCGGGCCCGACCCAGACCTCGCGGTCGTCGAGCTCGCCCTCGCCGCCGAAGCCCTCGGCGAGGAGCAGGTCGGAGACCTGACCCCGCTGGAGGACGGTGACGACGTCGCCGAGGGACGTCACGCTCCCGTCGTCCCGGCCCTGGCCGGTGCGGTAGGCGTCGATCACGCGGGCGCGCCTGCGGTCGCGGCACGCTGTCACGGCCTCGGCGAGACGGGCTGCGAACACGCCCTCCTTGACGCCCGCGGCGCGCGAGCCGCCCGAGACGTCGACGGCCAGCTCGAGGACCTGGCGCGGCAGCTCCGCGCGGACGAGGGCGAGGGCACGCACGTCCCCGGTCAGGACGACGAGCTCGGGCTTGTGCGCCGTGACCTGGCGGTCCACCTCGCGCGCGACCGCCTCGGCGTTGCGCTCCCACGAGTCCTCGACCCGGTTGTCGATCCGCTTGTCGGCGGTGCTGCCGGTGCGCACCTTGTTGAGGACGTCGTGCCCGGCCTCGACCGTGCGGGGCTCGGGCTGGTGGCCGGGGTCGCCGCCCCAGGACCACGTGAGGTCGGCGCCGACCCGGTCGACGGCCACGACGAGGTAGTCGACGGACTCGTCGGCGGAGCGCGCGGCGTCGAGCAGGACGGGCACGGGCCCGTACTCGGCGCGGGAGACGGTCGGCGGTTCGGCGAGGACGCGTTCGAGGAGGACGCCGTCGTCCTCGGTGGCGATGAGGACCCTGCCGTGCGGCCCCGCGACACGCAAGGGCTTGAGCACGCGCGCCTCGATCGCGTCACAGAGCCCCTGGGGCGCCCCTTGGGCGGCGAGGTCACGTCGCAGGACGCGCCACCGCCCCTCGACGTCCGGGTCGGCGGCCTCGATCCCGCGTGTGGCATCGAGGTAGACGGTCGCGAACGGGCCGGGATGTCCGGCCAAGGGCCGCAGCCAGTCGATCTTCACGTAGGCACCTCCGGGTCGGTGGGCGCCGGCCGCTCGGTGGAGTCGCCCACGAGTCCGTGTGCCGGCGCCCCGGGTTCTCCCCAGCGTCGTCCTGATCGGGCGTCCCCGCCACCCGACGGCCGCGACCCCCGTCCGGGCGGCTACGCGGCACCCAGCGTGGCGACCGCGGACTCCCGGAGCGCTCGGGTGAAGGCCCGGACCTCGGGTCGGCGGTCCGCTCCGGCGCGGTGCGCGACCCGGGTGCGGCGGGTGGTGCCGACGGGGTCGAGCCGGACGCCCGCGGGGACGGAGGTCGCGGCGAGCTGCGGGACGATCGCGACACCCTGGCCCGCCGCGACGAGCGCGAGCACCGTCGTGAAGTCGTCGACGACGTGACGTTCGCGCGGCTCGTAGCCCGCCGCGGCGCAGAGGTGCTCGGCGACCGCGCGGCACAGCGTGCCGGGTCCGGCGAGGATCCACGGCTGGTCCCGGACGTCGTCCACGCCGCGTCCCGGGCCGTGGGAGGCGAGGTACACCCGCTCGACGCACAGCGGCACGCTCGCGACCCCCGGCACGCCGCGACCCGGCGCGACGTCGTAGTCCTGGACGAGCCCGACGTCGACGCGGTCCTCGCGCAGCGCGGCCGGGACGTCCGCGGGGTCGAGCTCGACGACGTGGAGCTCGAGTCCCGGGTGACGCTCGCCGAGCCGGACGAGCGCGTCCGGCAGAAGGGTGCGGACGGCCGTGGGGAAAGCACCGATCCGGAGCCGGCCGGTGGCGGCGTCGCGGGTCGCCGCGACCGCCGCCTCAGCGCGTTCGAGGGCTTCGAGGACGTCGTCGGACGAGGCGGCCAACGCTTCGCCCGCGGCGGTGAGGCGCACGCGGCGGCCGGTGCGCTCGAGCAGCGGCGCGCCGGCCTCGCGCTCGAGCGCCGAGAGCTGCTGGGAGACCGCCGACGCCGTGTAGCCCCGCAGCCCGGCGACGGCGGCGATCGTGCCGAGTCGGGCGAGGTCGCGCAGCAACCGCAGGCGGCGAGGATCGAGCATCAGCAGATCTTATGCTGCCGTCCAGAGATGCGCGCTCGACACTGATGCTCGTGCGGGCCCAGGCTGGCCCCATGCCTGCCGGAGTCCTCGTCCCCCTGGTCACGCCCTTCGCCCCCGACGGCACCGTCGCGCTCGACGCGCTCGAGTCGCTCGCGCACGGCGTGCTCGACGACGGCGCGTCCGGACTCGTTGCCCTCGGCACCACCGCGGAGCCCTCGTCGCTGACCGCGGACGAGCAGCGCGACGTCCTCGACGTGGCGTGCCGGGTCGCCGGCGACCGTGGCGCGACGCTCCTCGTGGGTGCCTCCACGGCCGACGCTCTCGACGCGCTTCGCGAGCGAACCGCGGTCACCGCCGCGCTCACCCTGGTCCCGCCGTTCGTGCGGCCCGGCGAGGCCGGCGCGGTCGCGCACCTGGCCGCCCTCGCGGACCTCAGCCCGGTCCCGCTCGTCGTCTACCACGTCCCCCACCGGACCGGGCAGGAGCTCGGTGCAGGCGCTCTGCGCCGTCTGGCCTCGGTCGGCCGGATAGTCGGGGTCAAGCTGAGCACCGCGGCCGACGCCGCGGCGGTCGAGCTGCTCGGCGGCCTCCCGGACGGCTTCGACGTCCTCGCCGGCGACGACGGGGTCCTGGCGCCGATGCTCGCGCTCGGCGCGACCGGGGGCGTCCTCGCGTCCGCCCACCTCGCGACCGCGGCGTTCGCCGGGTTCGTCGACGCGTGGGCGGGGCCCGAGGTCGACCTCGCGCACGTCCGTCGCCTGGGAGCCTCGCTCGCGCGGCTGTCCGCCTCGTGCTTCGCGGAGCCGAACCCCGCCGTCGTCAAGGGAGCGCTGCACGCCCTGGGCCGGATCCCGACGCCGGACGTGCGCCTCCCCCTCCTGCCCGCGAGCGCGGCGAGCATCCGCGCCGCCCTGGCCGCGTTGGCCGCCGTCGAGGCCCACGACGACGCAGGACCGGCAGCCTTCGTGCGGTCGCCGGTCGGCGCCGTCGGTCAGGCGTAGGTGTCGAGCGGGGGCACCTCGTCGCCGGCGTGCTCGGCCGCGATCAGCTCGTGGTGCCGGATCACCTCGGCGACGATGAACTCGCGGAACTTCTCGGCGAACTCGGGGTCGAGCCCGGCGGCGTCGGCGATGGACGTCAGGCGGTCGATCTGCTGGCGGTCGCGCGCCGGGTCCGCGGCCGGGAGCCCTCCCTGCGCCTTGAGCTCGCCGACACGACGCGTGAACTTGAAGCGCTCGGCCAGGAGGTGCATGAGAGCGGCGTCGACGTTGTCGATGCTCGCGCGGAGGGTGAGGATCTCGGGCGGGATCTCGGGCATGCGTCGATCCTCCCACGACCGCGTCGGCGCCCCGGCCACGCCGCCGGGACGACGTCGACCGGGGCCCGGCGAACCGGGGTCAGGCGCTCTTCTCGCGCGGCGTCCGGCGCGAGACCGCGCGCGGCACCAGGGTCGGGTTGACGCCTGCGAGGACCACCTCGCGGCTCACCACGACCCGCTCGACGTCGTCGCGGCTCGGCACCTCGAACATCACCTGCTGGAGGACCTCCTCCATGATCGCCCGGAGGCCACGCGCACCGGTGCCGCGCAGGAGGGCCTGGTCGGCGATCGCGTCGAGCGCCTCGTCCTCGAACTCGAGCTCGACGCCGTCGATCTCGAACATCCGCTGGTACTGCTTGACCAGCGCGTTGCGGGGCTCGGTGAGGATCCGCACCAGGGCCTCGCGGTCGAGCGGTGCGACGGTCGTGATGACGGGCACACGGCCGATGAACTCGGGGATGAGGCCGAACTTCAGCAGGTCCTCGGGCATGACGTCCGCGAACAGGTCGGCCGTGTCGTCACGGTCGACCTTCGCGCCGAAGCCGATCCCCCGGCGGCCGGCGCGCGAGGAGATGATCTCGTCGAGGCCCGCGAAGGCACCGGCCACGATGAACAGGACGTTCGTCGTGTCGATCTGGATGAACTCCTGGTGCGGGTGCTTGCGGCCGCCCTGCGGCGGGACCGACGCCTGCGTCCCCTCGAGGATCTTCAGCAGCGCCTGCTGCACGCCCTCGCCCGAGACGTCGCGCGTGATCGACGGGTTCTCCGCCTTGCGCGCGATCTTGTCGATCTCGTCGATGTAGATGATGCCGGTCTCGGCCTTCTTGACGTCGAAGTCCGCCGCCTGGATGAGCTTGAGGAGGATGTTCTCGACGTCCTCGCCGACGTAGCCCGCCTCGGTCAGGGCGGTCGCGTCGGCCAGCGCGAACGGGACGTTGAGCATCTTGGCGAGGGTCTGCGCGAGGTACGTCTTGCCGCAGCCCGTGGGGCCGATCAGCAGGATGTTCGACTTCGCGATCTCGACCGGCCCGGCGTCGTCGCCCGACCTGCCCGACGACGTCCCGCCGGACCCGGCGGCCGCCTCGCCCGCCTGGATGCGCTTGTAGTGGTTGTAGACCGCCACCGCGAGCGACCGCTTGGCGGCCTCCTGCCCGACGATGTACTGCTCGAGGAACTCGAAGATCGCCTTCGGCTTGGGCAGCTCGGACATGCCGAGCTCCACCGCCTCGGTGAACTCCTCCTCGAGGATCTCGTTGCACAGCTCGATGCACTCGTCGCAGATGTACACGCCTGGGCCTGCGATGAGCTTCTTGACCTGCTTCTGCGACTTGCCGCAGAACGAGCACTTCAGCAGGTCCGCACCATCACCGAGTCGGGCCACGGATTGCCTCCGTCCGTCGGACCCCCCGCGGGCGGGGGCTGGCACCGGCGGTCGGCCCGCCGGTTCCTCATCGTCCCATTGCACACCACCGGAGCGTCGGATGTCAGCCGCGTTCCGGTCCCGTGTCGGGCCGGGAGCCCGACGCCGGCCGGGTGGCCGGCGCCGGGCGGATGCTCACGTCGGGCTCAGGCCCGGGTGAGCGAAGCGGCCTTCCGGCTCTCGAGGACCTCGTCCACGAGCCCGTAGTCCTTGGCCTGCGCGGCGGTGAGGATCTTGTCGCGCTCGATGTCCTGGCGGACCTCCTCGACCGACTTGCCGGAGTGGGTCGCCAGCGTCTCCTCGAGCCACTCGCGCATGCGGATGAGCTCGTTCGCGTGGATCTCGATGTCGGACGCCTGCGCGTAGCCACCACCCTCCATCGCGGGCTGGTGGATCAGCACGCGCGCGTTCGGCAGCGCGAGGCGCTTGCCGGGCGTGCCGGCGGCCAGCAGCACGGCTGCGGCCGAGGCCGCCTGCCCGAGGCAGACGGTCTGGATCTGCGGCTTGATGTACTGCATCGTGTCGTACAGCGCCGTCATGGCCGTGAACGACCCACCCGGCGAGTTGATGTAGATGATGATGTCGCGGTCCGGGTCCTGGCTCTCCAGGACGAGGAGCTGCGCCATGACGTCGTCGGCCGACGCGTCGTCGACCTGCACGCCGAGGAAGATGATGCGGTCCTCGAACAGCTTGGTGTAGGGGTCCTGGCGCTTGAAGCCGTAGGCGGTGCGCTCCTCGAACTGCGGCAGGACGTACCGCGACGACGGCGCGCCGTACGGCAGCGCGAGGCCGCCGGCGCCCGCGAGGCGCTGCGCGGTGGACAGGTACTGGGATTCGGTGCTCACTAGGTCCTCCTCGGAAGGTCGGTGGGTGCGGGGACCGCGGTCAGGACTCGCTGCCCGTGCCGCCGCCGCCCGAGACGGACTCCGAGCTCGTCACGACGTGGTCGACGAACCCGTACTCGAGAGCCTCTTCGGCCGTGAACCAGTTGTCACGGTCGTTGTCCTGGAGGACCTTCTCGAGCGGCTGGCCCGTCTGCTCGGCCGTCAGCTCCGCGAGCACCTTCTTCATGTGCATGATGAGCTGCGCGTTGATCCGCACGTCGGTCGCGGTACCGCCGATGCCGCCCGAGGGCTGGTGCATCATGACGCGCGCGTGCGGGGTCGCGTAGCGCTTGCCCTTGGCGCCCGACGAGAGCAGGAACTGCCCCATCGAGGCCGCCATCCCGACCGCGATGGTCGCGACGTCGGGCTGGATGTACTGCATGGTGTCGTAGATCGCCATGCCGGCCGTGATCGACCCGCCCGGCGAGTTGATGTACAGCCAGATGTCCTTGTCCGGGTCCTCCGCGGCGAGCAGCATCATCTGCGCGCAGATCGCGTTCGCGTTCTCGTCGCGCACCTCGGAACCGAGCCAGATGATCCGCTCGCGCAGGAGCCGGTTGTAGATCGAGTCGTTGAGCCCGAAGCCCTGGCCCTCGGCGCGCAGGGCGGGCGCCGCCGCGTCGTGGGTCGTGCTGGCGGAGTGCTCGGCCATGTTCTCGTCGCTCCTCGTCGTCGTCCGTCCGGGCGGCGTCCGCGGTGTCCCGCGATCCGTCCGGCTGATGTGACCCTAACGTCCCGGGGCGGGGCCTCACGTCCCGGTCGGCGGCCTTTTCGCTGACGGCGCACGACGCCGGGTCCGACGGCCCTCCGCGGGCGCCTCCGCGCGTCGTGCCCGGTGACGACGACGGCCCCCGCCTCGTCGAGGAGGCAGGGGCCGTCGGCGGTGCCGGGCGAGCCCGGCGGGTGGCTCAGGCCTTGGCGTCGGTCTCGTCGGCCGTGTCGGACGCGGCGCTCGAGGCGGCGTCGGCGACCGCGGAGGCCGCCGCCGAGTCGGCGAGCGCGTCGGCGTCGGCCAGGTCGGCGTCGGCCTCGTCGGACCCGATGAAGCCGGACAGGTCGACGACGTTGCCCTCGGAGTCCTTGACCTCGACACGGCGCAGCGCGACCGCGAGCGCCTTGGAGCGCGCGACCTCGCCGACCATCGCCGGGATCTGGCCGTTCTGGTCGATCGTCTGCACGAACTCGTTCGGGTCCATGCCGTACTGGCGGGACGACTGCACGAGGTACTCGAGGAGCTCCTCCTGCGCGACCTGGACCTCGAGCTGCTCGGCGAGGGTGTCGAGGACGATCTGGTTGCGGAGCGCCTTCTGCGTCTCCTCGGTCACCTCGGCGCGGTGGGTGTCGTCCTCGAGACGGCCCTCGGACTCGAGGTGGCGGTGCACCTCGGCGTCGACGACGCCCTGCGGGACGGGGACCTCGAGGTTCTCGAGGATGGCCTCGAGCAGCAGGTCGCGGGCCGCGACGGCCTGGTTCTGCGTCTTGATGCCCTTGACCTGCTCGCGCAGGTCGTCCTTGAGCTCGTCGAGGGTGTCGAACTCGCTCGCGAGCTGCGCGAAGTCGTCGTCGGCCGTCGGGAGGTCGCGCTCCTTGACCTGCGTCGCGGTGACGGTGATCTCGGAGTCCTTGCCCTCGTGCTCGCCGCCCGCCAGCGGGGAGCGGAAGGTCGTGGTCTCGCCCGAGGACAGGCCGACGAGCGCCTCGTCGAGGCCGTCGAGCATGGTGCCCGAACCGATCTGGTAGCTCACGCCGGAGACGGAGTCGATCTCGTCGCCGTCGATCTCGGCCTTGAGGTCGAGGACGACGAAGTCGCCGTCCTGGGCCGGGCGGTCGACGCCGACCAGCGTGCCGAAGCGCTCGCGCAGGGCGTCCAGGCGCTCGGTGACGTCCTCGTCGGTCACCTCGGAGGCGTCGACGGTGACGGCGAGGCCCGAGAGCTCGGGGAGCTCGACGGTCGGGCGGACCTCGACCTCGGCCGTGAAGTGCAGCTGGCCGGACTTGTCGGCCGGATCGGGCACCTGGGTGACCTCGACCTCGGGCTGGCCCAGCGGGCGCAGGTCGTTCTCGCGGACGGCCTCGCTGTAGAACTCGCCGAGGCCGTCGTTGATGGCGTGCTCGAGCACGGCGGCACGGCCGACGCGCTGGTCGATGACGCGGGGCGGCACCTTGCCCTTGCGGAAGCCGGAGACCTGCACGTCCCGACCGATGTGCTCGTAGGCGTGCTCGATGCTCGGCTTGAGCTCGTCGTACTCCACCTCGACGGTCAGCTTGACCTTGGTGGGCTCCAGGCTCTCGACGGCGCTCTTCACTTCGATGATCTCCAACCGGTGGGCGCGCGCCTACGGTCAGGTCGGCGCGGGGGTCCGCGTGGGCTCGGTGCTCGGGTGAGCGACAGGAGCCGGCACACGGGCGTACGGGCAACCCAACGATCGTACGTCATCGGTGGCCGACGCCACCAAGGCCCGTCTCAAGCCTCCGTCGCGGGAAGCGGCCGGCGGAAGGGTTTCGCGACGAGGTCGCCCCGGTCGAGCGACCGGCTCACGTGTGGTCGGGGTGACAGGATTTGAACCTGCGACCTTCCGCTCCCAAAGCGGATGCGCTACCAACCTGCGCTACACCCCGTGACGCACTGCGAGGCAGCGCGACCGTGCGAGTCTACCCAGGTCGCAGGGTCGGGTCGTGGCTTTGCTAGGGTGGGGCCCGCGCCTCGGCACCGACCGCGAACGCGGGTGCCGACGTCGTGCGCGGATGTAGCTCAATGGTAGAGCCTCAGTCTTCCAAACTGATCACGCGGGTTCGATTCCCGTCATCCGCTCGCCCGCGCGCGAGCGCCACCGCGACGGCCCGGGTCTCCCACGAGGAGACCCGGGCCGTCGGGTGTCGGGCAGGAGCCGCCCCGGTCAGTAGGGCCGCTCGGGCAGGCGGACGACCTCGACGAAGAACTCGTCCACCTGACGCACCACGTTGATGAAGCGGTCGAAGTCGACCGGCTTGGTGACGTACGCGTTGGCGTGCAGGGAGTACGACCGGACGACGTCCTCCTCCGCCTCGCTGGTCGTCAGCACGACGACGGGGATGGAGCGCAGCGCGGGGTCCTCCTTGAGTGCCGCCAGGACCTCGCGCCCGTCCATCCGGGGCAGGTTGAGGTCGAGCAGGATCAGGTCCGGCGTCGGGGCGTCGGCGTACTGCCCCTCCTTGCGCAGGAACTCCATGGCGCTGACGCCGTCCGGGACCACGGACAGGCGGTTGTTCACCTTGTGGTCCTCGAACGCCTCGCGCGTCATGAGCACGTCGCCGGGGTCGTCCTCGACGAGCAGGACGTCGATGGTCTTGCGCTGCTGGGTCATGGGAGGTCTCCGTCGGGTTCGAGGGTCGGGTGGAGGTCGTCGACGTCGGCGGCCGGAAGGGTCCACCGGATGCTCGTGCCGGGCCCGTCGGGCTGCTCGATCCAGATCGAGCCGCCGTGGAACTCCACGATCTTCTTGCACAGGGCCAGGCCGATGCCGGTGCCCTCGTAGACGTCCTTGGGGTGCAGCCGCTGGAAGATCACGAACACCCGGTCGGCGTACTGGGGGTCGATGCCGATGCCGTTGTCACGGCACTCGAGCTCCCAGCGGTCCCCGACGCGCCGGGCCGAGAGCCGCACGACGGGAGGGCGATCGGGAGCCCGGAACTTGATGGCGTTGCCCACGAGGTTCTGGAGCAGCTGGCCGAGAAGCGGCTCCTCGCCGCGGACGACGGGCAGGTCGTCCGCCACGACCCGGGCACCGGTCTCCTCGACCAACTCGCCGAGGTCGTCGAGCGTGCGCGCCAGCACCCGGTCGAGGGGCACGTCGGTGACCTCGCCGCCCAGCCGCCCGACCCGGCTGAAGCCGAGCAGGTCGTGGACCAGCCGTTGCATGCGCTTCGCGCCGTCGACGGCGAACTCGATGTACTGGTCCGCCCGGTCGTCGAGCTGACCGCCGTAACGCTTCTGGAGCAACTGGGTGAAGGACGCGACCTTGCGGAGGGGCTCCTGCAGGTCGTGCGACGCGACGTAGGCGAACTGCTCGAGGTCGCGGTTGGACCGGCTCAGCTCCTCGGTCTGCGTGGTGAGCCGCGCGTTGAGGGCGACGAGCTCGGCGTGCGAGCTCTCGACCGCCGCGACCTGCGCGCGCAGCGTCCGGCGCATGGCCTCCACGTCACGGGCGAGGTCCGCGATCTCCCCGGGTCCGTGCGCCGTGACCGGCTCGTCCAGCGCGCCGGACGCGACGGCGCGCGCCTCGCGGGCGAGGTCGTCGACGGGACGGACGACCCAGCGGCGCAGCGCGATCCACACCAGCACGCCTGCCACCAGCCCGGCGACACCCATGACGACGAGCGCGACCAGCGCGACCGTGGTCCAGCGCGAGAGCTGGGCCGCCTCGTGGTCGCGCACCGCGGTCACCTCGTCCGAGAAGTCGGACACCGCCGACCGCACCTGGTCGAACTGCTCCTTGCCCTCCTCGACCTGGGCGTTCGTGACCGAGGCCGGCCCGTCGGACCGGACCTGCGCGACGAGCGGCTCGGCGTACGAGTCGAACCAGTCCTGGGCGACGTCGTCGGCGTGGGCGGCGCTCTCGCGCAGCCCGGCGTCGCTCGTCAGGTCGGCGATGCTGTCGGCGATCTCGGTGAAGCTGCGGTCCGCGCCCGCGCGCGCCTGGGTGTACGGCTCGAGCGTCGTGGGGTCGCCGGTCAGGGCGTAGCCGCGCAAGCCGGTCTCGGCGTCGAGCAGGGCGACGAAGTGGTCGTCGGCCGCGACCCGCGCGCCGAACAGCTCGTCCGTGACCTGCTCCTGGACCGCGATCAGCCGTCCGAGCGCGATGCCGTCGGCGACCAGGACCGCGCCGAGCACGACGGCGGCGGCCACGAGGAGCCAGGCGATCCGACGGCGGAGCGTGGTCGCCCGGCGGACGACCCGGCTCCGCACGGCGCGCGCGCTCACCGTGCGTCCCCGGTCCGCTCGGCGAGCACGACGACGGCCGCGTCGTCGTCGAGGACCTCGCTCCCGTGCAGCCGGCGCACGGCCTGGAGCACGCCGGCGGCCAGGTCGTCGGGGGTGCCTTCCCGTCCCGTCTCCGCCACGGAGGCCATGACCTCGAGCAGCCCGGCCATCCCCAGGCGCTCGCGCGACCCGCCCAGCGTGACCTCGAGCACGCCGTCCGTGTACAGGACCAGCCGCCAGCCGGGCGGCAGGTCGATCCGGTGGGGCGCCCAGCCTCCCGGTGTCGCGAGCCCGATCACGCGCCCGCGCGAGTCCGTGGGCAGGAAGCGCGTGGGCGGTCCCAGCAGGGTGGGCTCCGGATGTCCCGCGAGGTAGAGGTCCGCCGACCGGCCGTCCGGTGCGACCTCGACCATGACGAGCGTCGTGAAGATCCACGGGTCGGCGCGCTCCGTCTCGAGCACCCGTTCGAGGAGCTCGAAGAGCCGGTCGGTCGGCGTACCCGCGAGGACGAGGGTGCGCCAGGCGGTCCGGAGGCTCGCGCCGAGCGCCGCCTCGTTCGGGCCGTGCCCGCACACGTCCCCGACGACGACGAGGACCGAGCCGTCAGGCCGCTCGACCGCGTCGTAGAAGTCGCCGCCGAGGACCCCGTCGCGACCCGCCCGGTACGCCACGCCCACGTCGACGGGCGCCGTCGACACGCGCGGGCGCGGGAGCAGGGCGCGCTCCAGCCGGTTCGACTCCTGCATCCGGACGGTGCTGCGGTACAGCTCGCGGCCCGTGTCCTCGAGGCGGCGCCGCTGCACCGCGTACCGCACGGACCGGGCCAGCATCCGTCCGTCCACCTCGTCCTTGACGAGGTAGTCCTGCGCGCCGGCGGCGAGCGCCTGCAGGCCTGCTTCGTCGCCCGCGAGGCCCGTGAGGACCACGACGGCGGGGGCGCCGGCCTCGAGCACGCGCTCGAGCGCGGGGATCCCGACGCTGTCGGGCAGTCCGAGGTCGAGGAGCACGCAGTCGACGTCGAGGCGCTCGAGCGCCGCCTCGAGGGTGCGCACGTGGGTCAGCTCCACCTGGATCGCGGCGTCGGCGAAGTGCTCGTTCACGAGGAGGGCGTCCCCCTCGTCGTCCTCGACGAGGAGCACGCGGATCGCGCCGCCGTCCTGGCCGAGGTGGGGCGGGGGCAGGGCGTCGGGGCGCCGGTGAGCCCGGACCCCGCCGGATGCCGTGATCACAGGGCGGTCCTCCGAAAGCTCGACGTCCGCGGGCCGCTTCTTGACCGTGCCGGACGGCAGGCAACGCTACCGGATCGCGGGGGCCGGTCCCGAACCACGGGGCGAGACGCCGTTGCGAGGGGTGACCACGGGCGATATCTTCGAGCCGCACCAGCACCACCCGCACCAGGAGGGATCCGTTCATGGGCGAGGCCCTGACCGGTCGCCGCGCGACGACGCGCGGTCTCGTCCTGCGTGCCTGCCTCTCCTGTCGCTGCTGTCGGTAGAGCGTTGACCTCCGGGTTCCCGGAAGGCTCCCTCCCGAGCGCGTCAACGCTCCTCACCCCCCGTGCCCGCCCGCGGCCTCACCGTGCCGTGCGCCGGGCCGGTCCGGCGCACCCGGACCCTCGACCACCCCGCACCCACCCTGCCCTGGCCTGATCCGGGGCCACCACCGAAGAGGAACACATGGCACGCATCTACGACGACGCGACGAAGCTCATCGGCAACACGCCGCTCGTGCGTCTCAACAAGCTCACCGAGGGCATCGACGCGACCGTCGCCGTCAAGCTCGAGTTCTACAACCCCGCGAACTCGGTGAAGGACCGCATCGGCGTCTCGATCATCGACGCGGCCGAGGCGTCGGGCGAGCTCCAGCCGGGCGGGACGATCGTCGAGGGCACGTCGGGCAACACCGGCATCGCGCTCGCCTGGGTCGCCGCGGCCCGTGGGTACAAGGCCGTCCTGACGATGCCCGAGACCGCGTCGAAGGAGCGCCGCGCGCTGCTGCGCGCGTTCGGCGCCGAGCTCGTCCTGACGCCGGGTGCGGAGGGCATGAAGGGTGCCGTGGCGCGCGCCGAGCAGATCGCGGCCGAGCGGCCGGGCGCGATCCTCGCGCGCCAGTTCGCGAACGAGGCCAACCCCGCCATCCACCGCAAGACGACGGCCGAGGAGATCTGGGCCGACACCGACGGCGAGGTCGACATCGTCGTGGCCGGGATCGGCACCGGCGGGACCATCACCGGCGTCGGCGAGGTGCTCAAGGAGCGCAAGCCCGAGGTGAAGATCGTCGCCGTCGAGCCGGCCGAGTCGCCCGTCCTCACCGGCGGCCAGCCCGGCCCGCACAAGATCCAGGGCCTCGGCGCGAACTTCGTCCCGGAGATCCTCAACACCGAGATCTACGACGAGGTCCTCGACATCGACGCGGACACCGCCGTCGCCACGGCGCGCGCGACCGCGAAGGAGGAGGGCCTCCTCGTCGGCATCTCGTCCGGCGCCGCGATCGAGGGCGCCCTGCAGGTCGCCAAGCGCCCCGAGAACAAGGGCAAGCTCATCGTCGCGATCGTCCCCGACTTCGGCGAGCGCTACCTGTCGACCATCCTCTACTCCGACCTGCTCGACTGAGGTCGCACCATGACCGGTCTCCTGCCGCGCGCGTCGCGTCCCGTCCCGCCCTCGCAGGGAGGGCGCGGTCCGGCGCGCGCGGCCGGGGACCGGCACCCGCCGGCACCCACCCCCGCCGGGAAGCCTGCGACCGGCCGTGACGTTGCCCCGTCGGGAAGGAGTCACGTGAGCCGTCTGCGCAGCGTCTGGTCCACCGTCCGCGAGGACCTCGAGGTGGCGCGTCAGCGCGACCCCGCAGCGCGTTCGCTGCTCGAGGTCGCGCTCGCCTACCCCGGCGTGCACGCCGTCTGGGCCTACCGGGTCGCGCACACGCTGTGGCGCAACCCCGCCCTGCGGCTCCCCGCGCGACTGGTCTCGCAGGTCGCCCGCACGATCACCGGGATCGAGATCCACCCCGGCGCGACCATCGGCCGCCGGCTCTTCATCGACCACGGCATGGGTGTCGTGGTCGGCGAGACGACCGTCATCGGCGACGACGTCCTGCTCTTCCACGGCACCACGCTCGGCGGGCGCTCGATGACCAAGGGCAAGCGTCACCCGACGATCGGCGACCGCGTCACGGTGGGCGCGGGCGCCAAGGTGCTGGGGCCCATCTGGGTCGGGGACGACGCCCAGGTCGGCGCGAACGCCGTCGTCGTCAAGGACGTGCCGCCGGGCGCGGTCGCCGTCGGCGTGCCGGCGAAGGTGCGCCTCCCCCAGCCCCCGGTCCCCCACCACCAGGCGGTCGAGGATCCCTCGCAGCTCATCGAGTACGTCATCTGACCAGAGCGCCGCCACGGTCTCCCCGGTTCCCCGCCGCCCCGGTTCCCCGGTTCCCCGGTCCAGACCCCGCCCGTGAGTGCGTACTTTTTGTGCGACACGCCGGGCGTGTCGCACAAAAAGTACGCACTCAGCGCGGGCGTGGTTGTTCTAGTAGTCATAGAACTACTAGAGTGGTGGTGTGATCTTCCGACTCGACGTCACGAGCGGTGAGCCCCTGTTCGCCCAGCTCGCCGCCCAGGCCCGCCTCGCGGTGCTCCGCGGCGAGCTCGAGCCCGGCGAGCGGCTC
Organism: Luteimicrobium sp. NPDC057192; assembly: GCF_042670205.1. Lineage (NCBI taxonomy): Bacteria > Bacillati > Actinomycetota > Actinomycetes > Micrococcales > Luteimicrobium > Luteimicrobium sp. NPDC057192. Next base: position 14,649 of record NZ_JBHUWD010000004.1, read on the forward strand.
CCCGCCGCCCGCGAGCTCGCCGACGCGCTCGACGTCAACATGCACACCGTGCTCCACGCGTACCAGGAGCTGCGCGACGAGGGGCTCGTCGAGCTCCGTCGCGGACGCGGCGCCGTCGTCGCCGGGCGCCCGCCCGCCGAGCTCGACGCCGTCCAGGACGCCGTCGCGGCGCTCGTCCGCGCCGCGCGCGACGCCCACCTCTCGGCCACCACCACCACCACGCTCGTCCAGGAGGCGTTCCAGCGATGACGACGACCCCCCGTCCGGACCCGTACCCGGCCCCGAACCTCCGCCCCGACGCTGCCCCCGCCCCGGACGTCTGGCGACGGCACGCCCGCGCGACCGCGCTCTGGAGCGGCGGCGTCTCGCTCGCGCTCCTCGTCGCCGCCGCGCTCGTGGCGGCGTCCTGGACGGACGAGCTGCCCGACCCGGTCGCGGTGCACTGGAGCAGCAGCGGCGGACCGGACGACTTCTCGTCGGTCGGCGCCGCGGTCGGCGTGGGGCTCGGGATCGGCGCCCTGTGCGTCGTGGTGTTCGCCGCGATCACCTGGTTCTGGGGTCGCGCCGCCTCGACACGCCGCACCATGGCGGCGGCGACGGTCTGGATGGCGGGCCTGATCGCGCTGGCGCTCGTCGGGATGCTCGACCAGCAGCGGGGGCTCACGGACGCGCACGACGCCGGGTCGATCGCGGGCGTGACCCTCGTGGCCGTCCTCGGGCCGTTGCTCCCCGCCGCCGCCGCGGCGCTCCTCGTGCACCCGGACCCGCCGCTGCCGGCTACCGGCGGCCTCGACGCCGACGCGCCACGGGCGACGCTCGGCAGGGACGAGCGCGCGGCCTGGGTCGGCCGCGCGTCGGGGCGGGCGCTGCCGGCGATCGTCCTCGGGACGACGATCCTGCTGGTCGCGGTCGCGGTCGCCGTGCAGCTCTGGTTCCTGCTGGTGGTCGCGGTGGCCCTCACCGCCCTGCTGCTCACGATGGCGTCGTTCCACGTCCGCGTGTCGGCCGACGGCCTGACGGTCCGGTCGAGCTTCGGGTGGCCCCGCACCACCGTCCCGGCCGACGAGGTCGAGCGGGCCGACGTCGTCCAGGTACGGCCGCTGCGCGAGTACGGCGGCTACGGGTGGCGGCTCGGGCGCGAGGGCCGGACGGGCGTCGTCGTGCGGGCGGGCGAGGCGCTCGAGGTCACGCGGACCGGCGGCCGGCGCCTGGTCGTCACGGTCGACGACGCGGCGGACGCGGCGGCGCTCCTCAACACGATGGCCGAACGCGCGCGGACCGCACGGTAGAGTGCGCAACTACCTGAGACGGACGGTCTCAGGAAGTTGCGCGGCTCGCGCACGACCTCGACGCGGAGGAGACCCCATGCGCTTCGGCATCACCACCGGCTACTGGTCCGCCGGGCCGCCCGCGGGCGTGCAGGAGGCGATCGTCGAGGCCGACCGGCTCGGCATCGACTCGGTCTGGACCGCCGAGGCGTACGGGTCGGACGCGTTCACCCCGCTCGCCTGGTGGGGTTCGCAGACCCGGAACCTCCGGCTCGGCACCGCGATCGCCCAGATGTCCGCGCGCACGCCCACCGCCACCGCGATGCAGGCCCTCACGCTCGACCACCTCTCCGGTGGCCGGTTCGTCCTGGGGCTCGGGGCCTCGGGCCCGCAGGTCGTCGAGGGCTGGTACGGGCAGCCCTACCGCCGCCCCCTGGCGCGGACCCGTGAGTACGTGGACGTCGTCCGGCAGGTGCTGCGGCGCGGCGCGCCCGTGACGCTCGACGGCGAGTTCTTCCAGCTCCCGCTGCCGGCCGACAAGGGCGGGACGGGTCTCGGGAAGCCGCTGCGGCCCACCGTGCACCCGCTCCGCGCCGACCTGCCGATCCTGCTCGCCGCCGAGGGCCCGAAGAACATCGCGCTCGCCGCGGAGATCTGCGACGGCTGGCTCCCGGTCTTCTACGCGCCCCGGCTCGACGCGATGTTCCGCGGCTTCCTCGCCGAGGGCTTCGCCGTCCGGGCGGACGACCTCGCCCCCGCCGACCGCTTCGAGGTCGCGGCGAGCGTCCCCGTGAGCGTCGACGACGACGTCGAGCGCGCGGCCGACCGCCTGCGCCCCTGGATCGCGCTCTACGTGGGCGGGATGGGCGCCAAGGGGGCGAACTTCCACCGCAACGCCGTCGACATGCTCGGCTACTCCGACGCGTGCGACGAGATCCAGGACCTCTACCTCGCGGGCCGCAAGGACGAGGCCGCGAAGGCTGTCCCGACCGCCCTCGTCGAGGACGTCGCGCTCGTCGGACCGGCCGAGAAGATCGCCGCCGAGCTGCCGCGCTGGGAAGCGAGCGCCGTCACGACGATGCTGCTCCAGGCCGACGCCGCCGCCGTCCGCACCGTCGTGGGCGCGGCGGCCGCGACCGGCCTGCTCGAGCGCTAGCCGGACGCCGACCGGGCCGGCGGCCGCTACTCGTCCGGGCCGAGCAGCGGCTCGTCGGCCGGGGGCACCAGGCGAGCCCGCAGGTCGGGCTCGGCCTCGGCCCGGTCGAACGGCGCCATGGGTCGCCGGATCCGGCGATGGCCGAGCCGGGCGAGGTCCTGGTCCACGCCACCGGGCGTGAGCGCGAGCATCCAGTCGGCCGCCACCGCGTACAGCTCCGGCTCGAGGTAGCCGATCTTCACCACGACGACGTCGGCAGCACGGGGGTCGAGGTCGAGCGCCGTGAAGTCACGCTCGAGGTGGTACGGCTTGCGCAGCCGCGTGAGGATCACGTGCAGGCCCCCGACGCGCACGACGACCTCGGCCTCGGCGTCGCGGTCTCCCGTCCGGACGCTGTGCACGACGCCCGTGAAGGTCACCGGGCCCTCGTGCACGGCGTCGACCGCGGCTCCCGCGGTCACCGTGACCGCGGCGCCGACACCCGCCCGGAGCGCGACGTCGACCGCCTCGGGGGCGGGCAGCGACGCGTAGATCACGGTGCGCCCCGGGTCCCGCAGCGCCGGGTCCTCCAGGAGCCGGGCGAGGGTCCAGGTCACGTCGCCCGCGCCGCCCGCCGTCGGGTTGTCGCCGCTGTCGCTGACGAAGAACGGGCGCCGCTCGGACGCGAGCGCGGCCGCGACGCACTCCGCGAGCGTCCCCGTCGGCGCCACGAACGCGAACTCGTCGCGCGCATCCCAGTACGCCGTCGCGAGCCGCTCGGCGCCCCGCGTGACGGCCGCCTCGTCGTCGCCCGTCACCACGACCGCAGCCCGGTTGCGGGGTTCGTCGGCCCACGCGTACCCCACCCAGACCGCCGCGTCGAGCACACCCGGCTCGGCCTCGACCTCGGGCACCTGCCCGTAGACGCGCCGGGCCGGGTCGACGCGCGTGGACGTCATCTCCCCCGGCAGCAGGACGGGCACCGGGACCCACGCCCTGAGCGGGCGCCCCGCCCCCGACGCGAGCCGCTCGACGAGGTTCCGTGCACCGCGCTCCTTGGTCTCGAGGTGGTCCTCGTGCGGGGCCGTGCGGTAGCAGGTGATGAGGTCCGTGAGGTGGACGAGGTCGCGGCTCACGTTCCCGTGCAGGTCCATCGTGGTCGAGACCAGGACGTCCGTCCCGACCACGTCGCGGATCCGGCGCAGCAGCACCGCCTCGGCGTCGTCGAGGCCCTCGACGGTCATCGCTCCGTGGACGTCGTACCAGAGCCCGTCGAGCGGGGCGTCCTCGGCCACGCGGGCCAGCCCCGCGACGATCTCGCCCGCGAGCGCCTCGAAGGCCTGGCGGGTGACGACGCCGCCGGGCAGCGCCTTCCCCACGAGCACGGGTCGCCAGTCCGCGGCCTCGCGGAGCGGCGTGCCCTGCCCCAGGAACGTGGCGTAGCGCGCGAGGATCTCCGCACCACGGGCCGGGTGGAACGCCGGCGCCTCGGTGCGTGCGGGCGAGAACGTGCTCGACTCGATGCCGAGGCCGGCGATCGCGATCGCGGGGCGGCGGGTGGTCACGGAAGCTGGTCCTTCCGTCAGTCGGGGAGCCAGACGGCGTCGCGCAGGCGGACGCGTGCGCCGTCGGCGGTGAGCGGGCAGCCCTCGGCGCGCAGGGCGTCGAGCGCGCGGACGCGGTGGCGGGCGGGCGGGGTCCCGGTCGCGTTGACGACGCGCCACCAGGGCACGTCGCCGCCGGCGCGCGACAGCACGGTGCCGACCTGGCGCGGGCCGCCGCGGTCCCGGACGCCGAGGGCCGGGTCGGAGTGGTCCCGCAGGTACTCGGCGATGAGGCCGTACGTCGTCGCGCGCCCGCGCGGGACCCGTTCGACGACCGACAGCACCGCGTCGAGGTAGGCGTCGTCCACGCTGGCAGCCTACGAGGTCGGCGACGCCGGGCCGGCCGCGATCCGACCCTTGCACTTCTAGGTATCCTTACCTCGAGGTGCAAGGTATGCACCGGAGAGGGAGACGATGCGCATCGAGAAGGACCTGGTGGCCGCTGCGGCGGCGCCCCTCGTGCTCGGCATCCTGGCCGAGGGAGAGACGTACGGCTACGCGATCCTGGGGCGCGTCGCCGAGCTCTCCGACGGCCGGATGACCTGGTCGGACGGCATGCTGTACCCCCTGCTCCACCGCCTCGAGCGGCTCGGGTACGTCGAGGCGTCGTGGCTCTCGGCGCCGACCGGTCGCCGGCGCAAGGTCTACGCGATCACGGCGGACGGTCGCGCCGAGCTCGCCGAGCGACGCACCCAGTGGCAGGTGGTCAGCGCCGCGCTCGACCGGGTCCTCGACGCCGTGACCCCGACGCTCCCGCCCGCCGAGGCCCGGGCATGAGCGCCGCCGTGCGCGGCGACGCGGCGCTGCCCACCGGCAGCCTCGAGGAGCAGATCGACGCCTGGCGCCGCTACCTCGCACGTGCGCGAGCCGTCGACGCCGCCGACGCCGACGAGCTCGAGGACCACCTGAGAGCGCAGGTCGCGGACCTCGCCGCCTCAGGCCTGAGCGAGCGGGAGGCCTTCCTGGTCGCGGTCGGCCGTCTGGGTGCGATCGACGACGTCTCCCGCGAGTTCGCGCGCGAGCACTCCGAACGGCTGTGGAAGCAGCTCGTGCTGTGGGACGGCGCGTCCTCGGGCTCCGAGCGCCCCGGGACCCGCCGCCGGACGCTGGTCCGCGCGCTCCTCCTCGCGGCCGCCGCCGCGCTGGTGCTCAAGCTGCCGAGCCTCCTCGGCGTCCCGTTCGTCGACGGCTCGGACGACGACCTCACGTTCTACCTCCTGAACGCGCCCGCGCTCGTGCTGCCGTTCCTCGGCGCGTACCTCGCGCTGGACCGCCGGATGAGCCGGCCGGACACGCTCCGCCTCCTCGTCGCTCCGTTCCTCGTGCTCGTCGCGGTGGCGAACGTCTACCCGTTCGACGCCCTCGGCTCCACGGTCGTCCTCACCGCCATCCACCTACCGGTGGCTCTCTGGGCCCTCGTGGGCGTCGCGTACGCGGGGGGCGACTGGCGCTCGAGCGGGCGCCGCATGGACTTCGTGCGGTTCACGGGAGAGTGGGTCGTCTACTACGCGCTGATCGCCCTAGGCGGCGGCGCGCTCACGGGGATCGTGGTCGCGGGCTTCGCGGCGCTCGGGCTCGACGCCACGGGATTCGTCACCGGCTGGCTCGTCCCGTGCGGCGCCGCCGGCGCGGTCGTCGTCGCCGCGTGGCTCGTCGAGGCCAAGCAGGCCGTCGTGGAGAACGTGGCGCCGGTGCTCGCGCGCGTGTTCACGCCGCTCGCGACCCTGGTCACGCTCGCGCTGCTCGTCGCGACGCTCGCACGCTGGGACGGGGCCGACGTCGACCGCGGCCTGCTGATCCTCGTCGACGTGCTCCTCGTGCTGGTCCTGGGGCTCCTGCTCTACGTGATCTCCGCCCGCGAGCCCGCGGCCCGGCCCGGAGCGTTCGACCGGCTCCAGCTCGGGCTCGTCACGGTCGCGCTGCTGACCGACGCGGTGATGCTCGCCGCCATGGTCTCCCGGACCGCGGAGTACGGCGCGAGCCCCAACAAGGTCGCCGCGCTCGGGCTGAACGTCGTGCTCCTCGTCAACCTGCTCCGCGCCGGCTGGCTCCAGCTCGCGTTCCTCCGGGGCACCGTGCGGGCGGGCGCGCTCGAGCGCTGGCAGACGGCCTACCTGCCGGTCTTCGCGGCCTGGGCGGCGCTGGTCGTGGTGGTCTTCGGTCCGCTCTTCGGCTTCGAGTGACGGCGGACGGCGACGACGAGCGTCCGGCTCGAGTGCGCGACGAACGGCCCGTCGCGCCGGATGCGGGCGTCGAGAGCGCGGAGCGCGTCGTCGTAGCGCCGGGCGGTGAAGCCGGGCACCCACCAGACCAGCTTGCGCAACAGGTAGACGACCGCGCCGACGTCGAGGATCTCGATCCGGAGCCGTTCGGTCCGTAGCTCGGTGACCTCGAGCCCGGCGGAGCGCGCCTCGGCGGCCTCCGCGAGCGGGTCGCGCCCGCGGCGGTGCGCCTCGTCGAGCGGACCCAGGAGCGCCTCGATGAGCTCGAACCCGCTCGCCGGACCGACGTGCTGCGCGAGGTAGGTGCCGCCGGGCTCGAGGACCCGCGCGATCTCGGACCACGGCGGCTCGACCGGGTGCCGGCTGGTGACGAGCTCGAACGCGCCGTCCGCGAACGGGAGCGCTGCGCCGTCGTCCACGGTCACGACAGCGCAGCCCAGGGGGTGCAGCAGCCGCGTCGCGCGCGCCGCGTTGGGCGGCCAGCCCTCGGTCGCGACGGCGACGGGCGGGAACGGTGCCGCGGTCGCGAGCACCTCGCCGCCGCCCGTCTGCAGGTCGAGCGCGGACCGCGCTGCGTGCCACGCCGTGGCGAGGCGCCCCGCGTAGCCCCAGCTCGGCCTCTCCTCGGTGGCGCGACCGTCGAGCCAGGAGAAGTCCCAGCCGTCCACGGAGGCGGCGGTGGCCTCCGCGACGAGCTCGTCGTAGGGGCGCACCGGCTCAGAACACCCAGCTCGAGCAGGGCGCGACCGGCCACGCGAACGCCGCCGAGGCGCGGGCGAGCGCGCCGGGACGGTGGCCCGCGACGAGCCCCGCCGACGCCATCGCGACGAGCGTCTCGCCGCCCAGGTAGGCCGCGCCGAGCTCGCGCACGTCGAGCGTGAGGTCGGCGGGCTCGTCGGTGCGGACCACCTCGGCTCCCCCCGAGAACGCGCGCGCCCGCAGGCGCCAGCTCCCGGTGTTCCCCCCGAGCCGCGCGTCGTGCACCCCGAGGACGACGTCCACGTCCGCGGCGTACTGCCGCGCGGCGAGCGCGGACGGCACGTCGAGGATCCGTACCCACAGGTTGTCGAAGAGCGTCGGCGTCGCCTTGCGGCGGTCGACGAGCCACTGCGCGACGACGTCGTCCGTCGGGATCATGAACGGGTGGACGTCGTCGGTGAGGTCGAGGTCGAGCAGGACGTCCCACAGCGCACGGGCCGCGGCGGCGTCGAGCGCCACGACCTCGCCCCCGCTGACGCGCCCGCGCGGGCCCTGCAGCTCCCAGTCGAGCTTGCGGCGGAACGTCGTGTAGCCGCGGGGCTCGCCGTCGCGCTCGACGATGACGATCCGCTCGGGCTCCCGCCCGTCGCGGCGCAGCGGGGTGTCGGCCCAGAAGTACCGCTGGAGCTCGGGGGTCTCGCGCCCGACCCAGCCCGGACGGTTGAGGCCGGAGCCGCCGACGTCCGCACCGGCGCGCTCGTGCAGGTCCTCGACGAGCGCGGCGTGCCGGTCGACGTCGCTCGTCTCGATCCGGACGGTGTGCTCGGAGGCGCCGGGGACGTCGCGGAGCGCGGCCTTGCGCGGGACCGTGACCCGCAGGTCGTCGGCGGCCTTCCCGTACCCGAACCGGCCGTAGATCGCGGGCTCCGCGGCGAACAGCACCGACACCGGCTCGCGCCGCACCAGCGAGCGCCGGAAGTGCTCGTCGATCATCGCGCTCAGGATGCCGCGGCGGCGGTGCGCCGGGTGCACGCCGACCCAGGTCAGGCCCGACACGGGAACCGTGCCGCCCGGGACGGGGAACCGCGCGAACGGGTACGACGCGTGCATCGCGACGAGCTCGCTGCGGACGGGCACCGCGCCGTCCACGGGTACCGCGTCGGGGTCGTCGCTCTCGGCCGCCACCCCGACGACGCGGTCCCAGCTGAGCGGCGACGGCTCGGCCGCGAGGGCGTCGACGTCCTTGCCCGTGGGGAACGCCCACGTGTCGAGCGTGACGACGTCCCGCAGGTCGTCCGGCGAGAGCTGCTGGAAGCCGTAGCCGTCGGGCAGGGAGGCGCGCGTGGAACGGGGCATGGGCCCGACTCTGGCAGACGACGCCCGGCGCCGCACGGGGTTTGCGGCGCCGAGCCGGTCCGTCCTCCGCCGGCCGCCGTCAGCGTCGGCGCAGCATGAGCGTGCTCGACGTCGCCACGGCGACGAGCACGACCAGCGCGAAGACGCACAGGACCGCCGGCGCGCCGGCGTGCGTGAGCGCCACCCCGACCGCGACCACGGGGAGCGTGAGCCCTGCGTACGCGACGAGGAACATCGCGGCCAGGACCTCGCCCCGGTTCTCGGGGGCGGCCGACCCGAGGGCGACGCCGATCGCGGACCGGAAGACGAGCCCCTGCCCGGCGCCGGCGACGACGCCGCCGCCCACGAACAGCGCGAGCGAGAGCGCGGGCCCGCTCACCGCGACGAGCGCGAGCCCCACGACCATGAGCGCGCCGCCGAGCACGACCTGGGTGCGCGCGCCGACCCGGGCGAACACGAGCTGCGAGGCCGCGGCGGCCCCCATCACCCCGAAGACGATGGCACCCGCGGCGAGGTGCGACGTCACGTGGAGCGTCCCGGCCGCGAACGACGCCGTGAGCGAGGTGAAGAAGCCGAGGACGCTGAACGCGGCGGCCGCGCCCGCCGCGGCGACCGCGAACGGCGCGCGAGCCGCCCGCGGGAGCGACACGCGCTGCGGGCGGTAGGCCGGACGCTCCGGCGGCAGCACCGCGGTCTCGGGCACGAGGACGACCGCGACGAGCGCCGCGGCGAGGAGGACGGCGAACACCACGTACGGCGTGACGAGCGGCCCGGCGACGTACTGCGCGAGCAGGCCGCCGACGAGCGGGCCGAGCGCGAGCCCGCCGAGGTTGACGACCGTCGCGACCGTCCCCGCGGTGCGACCGCGGCCCGTGACCTCGCCGAGCTCGCCCAGGTGGGCCGTGGCCGTGGCGGTGAGGGCCCCGATCCCGAGCCCGCACACGAACCGCGCGACGATCAGCCCTGCGGTGTCCTCCCACACGAGGAACACGACCGCGGCGACGAGCTCCGCCACCAGCGATGCGACGAGCACGGGCTTGCGGCCCACCCAGTCCGAGACGTGACCGACGAGGTACAGGGCCGCCATCACGCCCACCGCGTAGGTCGCGAAGACGACGGTGACCATGGCCGTCGCGAAGCCGTCGCGCGCCTGGTACAGCGGGTAGAGGGGTGTCGGGACGGTCGAGAAGGCCATCGCGAGCAGGAACGCGCCGGCCACGACCCAGAAGCCGGCGTGGTGTCCGATCCGCGAGGCCGTGGGAGCGGGGGACGGGGCTGCGGCCGGAGCCGTGGAGCCCGGGCGGGAGGTGGTGGTCGCGGTCATGGCTCGATCCTGCGTCCCTCGACTCATCATGTCCAACGACGATTTTTGCACTCAGTCATCGGAATCCCCGATTGATATGTCACGATGGCACCGTGGACGTCCGCCAGCTCGAGATCTTCGAGGCAGTCGCCGAGGAGCTCAGCTTCACGCGCGCCGCCCAGCGCCTCTACGCCGCCCAGTCGACGGTGTCCGCTGCGGTCCAGGCGCTCGAGCACGAGCTCGGAGCGACCCTCTTCGACCGCTCGACGCGCCGCGTCGCCCTCACCGCCGTCGGCGAGTCGGTGCTCGTCGAGGCGCGCGACGCGATCGCGGCGATCGACCGCGTGCGCACGGTCGCGGCCGAGTCCGCCGCGGGCCTGCGTGGCCGCGTCCGGGTGGGGATGATCAGCAACGTCGGCGACCTCGACCTGCCGGACCTCTTCGGCGACTTCCATCGCGCCCACCCCCTCGTGGGGCTGCGGCTCCTCACCTCCCCCGCAGGCTCGACGGGACTCCTCGAGGACCTCGCGCGCGCCCGGATCGACGTGGCGTTCGTCGGGCTGCCGGTCGAGGACCTCGTCGGGCTCGAGGTCGTCGAGCTCGTGCGCACCCGTTTCGTGGCGCTCCTCCCCGCCGGGCATCCGCTCGCCGAGCGCCGCGCCGTGGGCCTCGCGGAGCTCGCCGACGAGCCGTTCGTCGACACCCCGGAAGGGTTCGGCCACCGGGTCCGGCTCGACCGCGCCTTCGCGGCCGCCGACCTCGTGCGCACCGTGCGGACCGAGGTCGCCGACCTCGCGACCGTGCCGGCCTACGTCCGCGCCGGGCTCGGCGTCGCCGTCGTCCCGCGGATGGGCACGGTCGACGCGCCGGGTGTCGTCGCGGTCGAGCTCGAGCCACGTCTCGAGTGGTCGCTGCACGTCGTGGCCCCTCGGCACGCCCGCGACCAGCCCGCGACGGCACGGCTGCTCGACCTGCTCCGCGACCGGTCGGCTCAGGCCGGGCTCGCGGCAGGTTGAGTGAGGGCCGCCTGAGCGCGCGACCGTGCCCGGCGGCGAACCTCAGGTCAGTGCTGGCACGTCGCGCACCAGTACAGGTTCCGTCCGGCCACCTCGCGCACGAGCACGGGGTTCCCGCAGACCCGACAGGGCAGACCCTCGCGGTGGTAGACGTAGAACGACGCGTCGGAGGGCACCGCACCGGGCACGGCGTCGCTGTTCTGGCGCACCCGGTGGCGTCCGGTCGACCCGCCCGGGACGCGGTCCTCGGGAAGCGTCGTGACGATCGCGCCCGTCTGGACGCCGTCGAGCATGAGCGCGGTCAGGTCGTCCCACAGCGCGCGCAGGTCCTCGGCCGGGACCGAGCTCCCGGGCCGGTACGGGTCGAGGCGCGCCCGGTACAGCACCTCGGCCCGGTAGATGTTGCCGACCCCCGCGACGACGGACTGGTCCATGAGCCGTGTGCCCACGGGCGTCCGGGAGCGTCGGACGGCGTCCACGAACCGCTCGGGGTCGTCGTGCGGTTCGGGCTCGGCGCCTGCGCGCACCGCGTCGCCCCAGCGGATCGGGTCGGGCCCGAGCCCGGCGACGACGGCCCGCGCCTCGTCCGGGCTGAGCACCTCGCACGTCGTCGGCGCGGTGAGGTCCGCGACGGCGTGGACGCCCCGCAACCGCACCCGCACCGCACCCCGGGGCGCGGGCGGCACCCAGTCGGTGCCCGCGTCCTCGTCAGGCGAGCCGGCGATCCCGACGTCACCCTCCGGGCCCGAGGCCGAGGCGGGTGACGCGTCGCCGCGCGGCAGCGGGACCGGCTCGTCCGCGCCGCGCGGCACGGTCTCGGTCTCGCCGATCCGCCGCCGCGGCGCGCCGATCGCGTGCACGACGACGGCGCTCCCGTCGCCCGCGAACGTCCACGCGCCGTACAGCCCGAGGTGCACCCGCAGGACCCGGACGTCGTCGGGCGCGGTCGCGGCGCCGTCGGCGGGGACGAAGTCGACGAAGAGCTGCTTGCCCCACGCGCTCGCTCCCGCCAGGACGCGGCCGTCGAGGAGGGCTGCACCACCCGCGAACCGTCCCTGCGGGCTCGTGACGACCAGCCGCTGCCCCGCGAACAGGTCCGTCAGGGCGCGCGCGAGCCGGTGGACGGTGTGACCCTCGGGCACGTCGGTTCCCTACGCCCGGCGGACGGCCTCGTAGTCGGCCAGCTGGCCGATCCGGCGCGCGTGGCGCTCGTCGCCCGAGAACGGGGTGGCGAGGAACGTGTCGACGAAGCCCGTGGCCTCCTCGACCGTGTGCTGGCGTGCGCCGACCGCGATGACGTTCGCGTCGTTGTGCTGGCGGCCGAGCTCCGCGGTCGCGGTGTTCCAGGCGAGCGCGGCGCGCACGCCCGCGACCTTGTTCGCGGCGATCTGCTCGCCGTTGCCCGACCCGCCGATCACGACGCCGAGGCTGCCCGGGTCGGCGACGACGGCCTCGCCGGCCTCGATGCAGAACGACGGGTAGTCGTCCTCGCGGTCGTACCCGTGGGCGCCGTGGTCGACGACGTCGTGGCCGCCTGCCTGGAGGTGGGCGACGAGATAGGACTTGAGCTCGTATCCGGCGTGGTCGGAGGCGATGTGGACGCGCATGGAACTCATCATGCCGCACCGCGGCGACCTCGCGCCGGGGGGTCCGTTCGCGTCGGACGGTGGCATAGCGTGTGCGCATGACGACCGACACCACGGGCGAGGCACAGTCGGGCATCGAGCTCGACGGGCTGGACCCCGCCACCCGCCCCCAGGACGACCTGTACCGCCACGTCAACGGACGCTGGATCGCGTCCCACCGGATCCCGCCGGACCGCGCCGTGGACGGCACGTTCCGGCGCCTGTTCGACGACGCCGAGGAGCAGGTCCGCGAGATCATCGAGAGCGCGGCGAGCGCGTCCGCGGACGGCGGCGCCGGCTCCGCGGAGGAGCGCAAGGTCGGCGACCTGTTCGCCGCCTTCATGGACACCGAGACCGTCGAGGGCCTCGGGGGCACCCCGCTCCGCACCGACCTCGACCTCGTCGCCGAGGCGACGACGCAGGCCGAGCTCACCGGTGCGCTCGGCGCCCTGCAGCGCACCGGCGCGCTGTCGGCCGTCGCGTTCTTCGTCGACAACGACGCCAAGGACCCGGAGCGGTACGTCGTCCACCTCATGCAGTCCGGCCTCGGCCTGCCCGACGAGGCCTACTACCGCGAGGACCAGTACGCGGAGATCCGCGCGCAGTACGCGGCGCACGTCGGGCGGCTGCTCGCCCTGGCGGGCTGGCTCGGCACCAACCCGGACGAGGCCGCCCGTGCGGACGCGGGCTCGCGGGTGCTCGCGCTCGAGACGCGGCTCGCGTCGCACCACTGGGACGTCGTCAAGGACCGCGACGCCGACCTCACGTACAACGCGACCGGCTGGGCCCAGCTCGCCGCCGACGTCCCCGGGTTCGACTGGGACGCCTGGGCGCGCGCGCTCGAGGTCCCCGCGGGCGCCTTCGACCGGCTCGTGGTCCGCGAGCCCAGCTACCTCGAGGGCTTCGCGTCCGTGTGGCAGGACGCCCCGCTCGAGGACTGGAAGCTGTGGGCGGCGTTCCACGTCGCCTCCGCTCGCGCGCCGTACCTGTCCGACGCGTTCGTGCAGGAGAACTTCTCGTTCTACGGCCGCGTGCTCCAGGGCACCGAGCAGGTCCGCGACCGCTGGAAGCGCGGCGTCTCGCTCGTGCAGGGAGCGCTCGGCGAGGCCGTCGGCAAGGTGTACGTCGAGCGGCACTTCCCGCCCGCGCACAAGGCCCGCATGGACGAGCTCGTCGAGCACCTCGTCGAGGCGTACCGCGCGTCGATCTCCGGGCTCGACTGGATGAGCGAAGAGACGCGGGCCAAGGCCCTCGCGAAGCTCGACGCGTTCACCCCGAAGATCGGCTACCCGGTGCGGTGGCGCGACTACGCGACGCTCGTCGTCGAGCGCGACGACCTCGTCGGGAACGTCCGTCGGGCGAACGCGTTCGAGCAGGACCGCGAGCTGCACAAGATCGGGAAGCCGATCGACCGCGACGAGTGGTTCATGACCCCGCAGACCGTCAACGCGTACTACAACCCGGGCATGAACGAGATCGTCTTCCCGGCCGCGATCCTGCGCCCTCCGTTCTTCGACCCCGAGGCCGACGACGCCGTCAACTACGGCGGGATCGGCGCCGTCATCGGGCACGAGATCGGGCACGGCTTCGACGACCAGGGCTCCAAGTACGACGGCGCGGGCCGGCTCGAGAACTGGTGGACCGACGCCGACCGCGCGGAGTTCGAGAAGCGGACGTCGGCGCTGATCGCCCAGTACGACGCGTTCGTGCCCCAGCAGCTCGGCCCCGACGGACCTCACGTCAACGGCGGCCTGACGATCGGCGAGAACATCGGCGACCTCGGCGGGCTGTCCATCGCGATCACCGCCTACCGGATCGCGACCACGGGCCGTGCGGACGGCTCGCTCGACGAGGCCCCCGTCATCGACGGGCTGACCGCGCTGCAGCGCGTGTTCCTCGGCTGGGCGCAGGCGTGGCGCACCAAGGGACGCGACGAGGAGGTCAGGCGGCGGCTGTCGATGGACCCCCACTCACCCGACGAGTTCCGCTGCAACGGAGTCGTGCGGAACATCGACGAGTTCTACGAGGCGTTCGGCGCCCAGCCGGGCGACGGCCTCTACCTCGACCCCACGGAGCGCGTCCGCATCTGGTGACCGCACAGAACGGGCCCGCGACGATCTCGTCGCGGGCCCGTTCCGGCGCTCGAGCCGGGGCGCGGGAGCGTGTCAGACGCCGCCGATACCGGCGCGCGCGATCGTGAAGCCCTTCCCCGTCGACTTGTCGAGGCACCGCACGCCCGTCTCGGAGCTCGTGCACGCCAGGTTCCCGACGGACACCGACTCGCCGTAGCTCAGGACGTGCTCCGACTTCGGTGCCGCGTGCGGCTTGTCGCGGTGCGCGACGCAGGGGGTCGTGACCGTCCCGTCGGAGGCGACCTTGGCGACGTAGCCGACGGTCCCGTCGCACCCGTCGACCGGCGCCGGCTTCTTCGCGAGGTTCGCGATCGAGCACGTGGCCTCGGCCGAGGTCACGGTGCAGGCGATGTTGCGGCTCGGGGACGCGAAGCGCTCCGTGACGGCCGGCGCGTCCGCGGTCCCGGCGCTCGCCTTGGCGGCCGCCGACGCTGGGACGACGGTGGGCGAGTCGGACCCGCCGAACAGCGTGAAGCCCAGCACGACGGCGACGACGACGAGCACCCCGACGATCCCGCCGAGGACCGCGACCCGAGGCTCGACCCGGCCGAGGCCCCCGCCGCTCCGGCCGGTTTCCGTGCGCTGCCCGGTGTGCTGCACTCCGGAGGTCTGCGAAGGACCTCCCGCGTACGCCGGACGGCTCACCGGAGGCGCAGGGACGACGTCCGGCTGAGCGACCGGTTGCGGCGCCGGAGCGGGCGGTGGCGGCGGGACCGCCGCCTGCGTCGCGACCTGGGTGGCCTCGGGATCGGCCTGCGCCTGCGGATCGGGCAGCGGGAGCGGCCCGGCGTAGAGCCCGCCGTACGGGCCGCCCGGAGGCGTCCCGAGCTGTCGGCGCGTGGCGTACGACGGCGTGCGCGTGGGGGCCGCACCGCCTGTCGCGGTCGCCGCGGCCTGCGGCGTCGCCGGGGGCAGGTACTGGGTGGCGTCCATGCCACCTGCCGGTGCCTGCTGCTGCACGGGCGCGGCGACGCGTGTGGCGTCAGCCGGCTCGTAGGCGGGCGGCGCGGGCGCCGGCACGGTGAGGGCCGGCATCAGGCTCGTGGGTGCGTCGTCGGGCGCGGCCTGGTCGGGCCCTCCGACGTGCACGGCGGGCGCGGGGCTCCGTGTCGGCACGATCGAGGCCGGCTGCCCGACGGGCTGCTGGCCGGGTGCGCCGGACTCGGTCGGGTGCGGGGTGGTGGGGTCGGTGCCCGACATCCACGCTCCTTCCTGGCGGGGTCACCGGGCAGCATGACATGCGACCACCCGTCGACGCCAAATGGTCGCTACCGGACAAGTAGGACCGACCGGTGGTGCGTCGACGGGTGGGGTACTTCGTGCGGATCAGTCGAAAACAGGCCCCTGCGTGCGCGTGCGCTTGAGCTCGAAGAAACCGGGCGTCGACGCCACGAGCACGGCGCCGTCCCACAGCCGACCTGCGGCTTCGCCCTTCGGGGCCGGCGTCACGACGGGCCCGAAGAACGCGACCTCACCGAAGGCGACGACGGGCGTCCCCACGTCCTCGCCGACGCGGGAGATCCCGTCCGCGTGAGACGTGCGGAGACGGTCGTCGTACGCATCGGTGGAAGCGGCGTCGGCGAGCGACGCGGGGAGCCCGACCTCCGCGAGCGCCTCCCGGACGACGGCGTCGTAGTCCTTGCGAGCACCCGGGTGGATCCGCGCGCCGATGGCGTCGTAGAGAGGCTTCACGACGTCGTCGCCGTGCTCCGCCTGCGCCGCGATCACGACGCGCACCGGCCCCCACGCCTTGTCCATGAGCTCGCGGTAGCTCTCCGGGAGGTCACGGCCCTCGTTGAGGACGGCGAGGCTCATGACGTGCCAGCGCACCGTGACGTCGCGAACCTGCTCGACCTCACCCATCCACCGGCTCGTCATCCATGCCCACGGGCACACGGGGTCGAACCAGAAGTCGGCGGTGGTGGTCGTCGCGTCGTCGGTCGGGGTCACGGCGTGCTCCTCGCTGAGTGGATGTGCAGTTCATCGCGGCGCGGCGCCGCCGTGCGCTCGCAACACCGGCTCGGCGCTCGCCTATTCCGACGGCCCGCCGAGCGCGACGCAGGGTCGCGATCCCGGCGCCGACCATGCGATCTGCCACGGACTCAGGTGTCGACCATGGGTGTGCCCACCTTCTGGGCGCCGAGGATGTGGGCATCACCATGGTCGCCGCGGTCCGACGTGGCTGATCGCATGCTCGACGCGGGCGGACGGGCGGGACGACGGTCGAGCGGGTGGGTGCGGGGGGGTGGTGAAGGGCGTCAAGGAGTGCGCACGGCCCCCAGGGCCGAAGCACGACAGCCCGAACCACCTCACCGCACCCGCCCGCGCACCCGACCCCGCGGGCGTCGCACTCGGCGAACACCCGCGTCGCACTCGGCGAGCACGGCGCAGGACGACAGCGCGAATCCCCTCGGTCACGACGCGGGCAGCGTGGGATGATCGACCGTGGCCGCGGCCCACACGCCGCGCCGCTCGCGCGCACCGTACCCGGCCCGCGCGCGACCCGACCGCTTGCTACGAAGGAGTCGTCCGTGCCCGGAGCGAACCTCACCCGTGTCGAAGCTACGGAGCGCGCGGGGGTGGTCCGGACCCGCTCGTACGACGTGGTCCTGGACCTGACGACCGGTCCGACGACGTTCCGATCGACGACGACGATCCGTTTCGACGCGACGCCGGGTGCGAGCACGTTCGTGGACCTGGTGGCGCCGACGGTGCACGCGGTCACGCTGAACGGCCGCACCCTGGACCCGGCGTCCGTGTTCGCGGACTCGCGGATCGCGCTGGACGACCTGGAGGCGAGCAACGAGCTCGTCGTCGACGCGGACTGCGCGTACACGAACACGGGCGAGGGTCTGCACCGGTTCGTCGACCCGGCGGACGGCGAGGTGTACCTGTACTCGCAGTTCGAGGTGCCGGACTCGCGGCGCATGTTCGCGGTCTTCGAGCAGCCCGACCTGAAGGCGACGTTCGCGTTCACGGTGACGGCGCCGTCGTCGTGGGCGGTGGTGAGCAACTCCCCCACGCCGGAGCCGACTCCGGCGGGTGACGGCCGCGACGACGCGTCCACCTGGGCGTTCGAGCCGACTCCTGTCATCTCCTCGTACATCACGGCGCTCGTGGCGGGCCCGTACGTGTCGGAGCACAGCGAGCTGACCAGCGCGGACGGCCGAACGATCCCGCTCGGGGTGTACGCGCGCAAGTCGCTCGCGCCCTACCTGGACGCGGACTACGTGTTCGACAAGACGCGTGAGGGCTTCGCGTACTACGAGGGCAAGTTCGGGGTCGCCTACCCGTTCGCGAAGTACGACCAGCTGTTCGTGCCGGAGTTCAACGCGGGCGCGATGGAGAACGCGGGCGCGGTGACGTTCACGGAGACGTACGTGTTCCGTTCGAAGGTGACGGACGCCGTGAAGGAGCGGCGCGTCGTCACGATCCTCCACGAGCTGGCGCACATGTGGTTCGGCGACCTGGTCACCATGAAGTGGTGGAACGACCTGTGGCTGAACGAGTCGTTCGCGGAGTGGGCCTCGACGATCGCCACGGCGGAGGCGACGGAGTGGACGGGCGCCTGGACGACGTTCAACGCCATGGAGAAGACGTGGGCGTACCGGCAGGACCAGCTCCCGTCGACGCACCCGATCGTGGCGACGATCAACGACCTCGAGGACGTGCAGGTCAACTTCGACGGCATCACGTACGCCAAGGGCGCGTCGGTGCTCAAGCAGCTCGTCGCGTGGGTGGGCGTGGACGCCTTCTTCGCGGGCGTCGGCAGCTACTTCCGCAAGCACGCGCACGGCAACACCGAGCTGCGCGACCTGCTGGTCGAGCTCGAGGCGACGAGCGGCCGCGACCTGTCGGGCTGGTCGGGCCTCTGGCTCGAGACGGCGGGGGTGAACACGCTGCGCCCGGAGGTCGAGTCGTCGGTGGGCGGCGTGGTCTCCGAGCTCGTGATCGTGCAGACGGCGCCCGCCGACCACGACACGCTGCGCCCGCACCGTCTGGCGGTGGGCTTCTACGACCTGGTGGGCGAGGGCGACGAGCAGAAGCTGGTGCGCACCCACCGCGTCGAGCTCGACGTCGACGGCGAGCGCACCGACGTCCCCGAGCTCGTGGGCGTCGCCCGCCCCGACCTGATCCTCGTGAACGACGACGACCTCGCGTACGCGAAGATCCGCCTCGACGAGGTGTCGCTGGCGACGGCGATCGAGCACCTCGCGAAGATCGAGGACCCGCTGGCCCGCTCGCTCGTGTGGGGCAGCGCGTGGGACGCGACGCGCGACGGCGAGATGCCGGCGAGCGACTACGTGCGCCTCGTCCTCGGCAACATCGCCACGGAGACGGAGTCGACCACGATCCGGACGACGCTCGGACAGCTCGCGCTGGCGGCGTCGTCGTACGTGGCGCCGGAGCGGCGCGCGGAGACGCTCGTGCACGTGGGCGACGCCCTGTGGGAGCTCGCACAGGCTGCGGAGGCGGGCTCGGACGCGCAGTTCCAGTTCGTGAAGTCGTTCGCGAACGTCGCGGGCACGGACGCGCACGCGGACGTGCTGCGCGCCCTCCTCGACGGCACCACGCGCCTCGACGGCCTGGAGATCGACACGGACCTGCGCTGGGAGCTGCTGGAGGGCCTCGTCGTGACGGGCCGGGCGGACCAGGCGGAGATCGACGCGGCGCTCGGGTCGGACAACACGGCGAACGGCCAGCAGGCCGCGGCGCGTGCGACCGCGGCGACGCCGACGGCCGAGGCGAAGCGCGCCGCGTTCGACCGCCTCGTCGACAGCGCCGACGCGCCGAACGCGATCGTCCGCGCGACGGGCCTCGGGTTCACGCACGTCACGGACCCGACCGTCCTCGAGGGCCTCGTCGAGCCGTACTTCGCCGCGCTCGTCCCCCTGTGGACGCAGCGCAGCTACCACATGGCCGACCAGATCATCCACGGCCTGTACCCGGCTCCGCTCGCGAACGCGGCGCTCCGCGACGCCGGGAAGGCCTGGCTCGACGCGAACGTCGACGCGCCGCCCGCGCTGCGCCGCCTCGTCACGGAGAACCTCGCGGCGACCGAGCGCTCGCTCGCGGCGCAGGCGGCTGACGCCCGCGCCTGAGGTCGCGGCCGTCCGCCCGGGGGCTCAGTCCTCCGGGTGGACGGCGTCGTCCACGACCCGCAGCAGCGACTGCAGGCGGGCGGAGTCGAAGAGGTCGTCGAGCAGGACGGGACGGCCCGACGCGTCGCCGAGCGGCACCTTCCAGTTCGGGTACTCCTGGTCGGTGCCGGGCTGGTTCTGGGCGCGCCGCTCCCCCGTCGCGTCGGCGAGCGAGACACCGACGAGCACCGCGGGGCTCTCCGCGACGTACCGGTGCAGCGCCTCGACGAGCTCGCGCTCCGACGGGTCGTCGTCGACCAGACCGTGCGCCCGGAGCGTCCGGACCATCGCCTCGCGCTCGCGGCGCGCGTCGCGGCGCACCTCCTCGGCGGGCTCCGTCAGGAGCCCGAGGCGGTCGCGCAGCTCGACGTGCTCGCCGGCGAGGTAGCCGGCCGTGGGCGGCAGATCGTGCGTCGTGACGCTCGTGAGGGTCGCGGCCCGGTAGTCCTGGGGCTCGCGGGGCGTGCCGTCGTCGGCCTTCTCGAACCAGAGCACGGACGTGCCGAGGACGCCCCGCTCGGCCAGGTAGTCGCGGATCCACGGCTCGACGGTGCCGAGGTCCTCCCCCACGACGAGCGCGCCGGCACGATGCGCCTCGAGGCACAGGATGCCGACGAGCGCCTCGTGGTCGAAGCGCACGTACGTGCCCTGGTCGGGCGTCATGCCGTCCGGCACCCACCACATCCGGAACAGGCCGAGGATGTGGTCGACGCGAAGCCCGCCCGCGTGCCGCAGGACGCCGCGCAGCATGTCGCGGTAGGGCGCGTAGCCGAGGCGCTCGAGCTCGAGCGGGTTCCACGGCGGCTGCGACCAGTTCTGCCCCTGCTGGTTGTACATGTCGGGGGGTGCGCCGACACCGACCCCGGACGCGAGCGCGGTGCGCTGGGCCCACCGGTCCGCACCGAACGGGTGCACGCCGACCGCGAGGTCGTGCATGACGCCGATCCGCATCCCCCCGCCCACCGCCTGCTCCTGCGCGTGCGCGAGCTGCTCGTCGGCGACCCACTGGAGCCAGCACCAGAAGTCGACCTGGTCGACGAGCTCGCGGCGCAGCCGGGTGACGAGCGGGCTCGACGGGTCCTCCGCCTCCTCGGGCCAGTCCGTCGGGCCGAAGTGGTCGACGAGCGCGCACCACAGCGCGAAGTCCTCCAGCCCGCGCCCCTGGTCGGCGCGGAACTGGGCGAGCGCCGCGTCGCGCGCCGCCGAACGGGGCTGGGCGAACACGACCTCCAGCGCCGAGCGCTTGGCGCTCCAGGCCGTGTCGCGGTCGATCGGGCCGGGGTCGGTGTCGAGGTCGCGCACCGTGTCGAACGACCACTCGACGAGCGAGCGGTCGGCCGCCGACAGGTACGCCGTCTCGCGGACGTCCTCGACCCGCACGTAGAGCGGGTGGACGAACCGCCGCGTCGTCGGCAGGTAGGGCGACGGCGTGAGGGGCGCGCTGGGCTCGGCGGCGTGCAGCGGGTTCACGAGGACGAAGTCCGCGCCCTCGCGACGGGCGGCGAGCCACGCCAGGTCGGCGAGGTCGGCGAGGTCGCCGACACCCCACGACTGCCGCGAGCGGACGGAGTAGAGCTGGGCCATGAGGCCCCAGGCCCGGCCGTCGTCGCCGAGGTCGGGCAGGTGCAGGCGGTCGGGGGTCACGACGAGCGTCGCGTGCGCCGTGCGGCTCCCGCTCGTCGCGTGCAGCGTGTGCCAGCCGAGCGGCGCGTCCGTCGGGATCTCGAACGTGGCCTCGCCGACGAGCCGCCCGTCGACCGTCCGCGGCTCGACCAGGCGGTCGACCTGCGCCGGGTCGAGGCGGCCGCCGTCCTCGAGCTCGACCCACACCTCGACGGGCTCGCCGTGGTCCACGTGGACGGGGAACGGCGTCGTGCGGCCCTGGCGGGCGACGACGGAGGCGGGCAGCATCCGCCGCCACGGGTCGTCCTTGCGGTGGGCGAGGTGCACGCGCACGAGGTCGGGCGTCGTCGCCGGCACGCCGAGAGCGCCGAGCACCGCGCGGAGGGTCTCGTCGGGGACCACGACCCGCTCGCCGAAGAAGCTCCAGTACTCCGACGCCACCCCGTAGGCCTCCGCGAGCTCGCGCAGAGGGGCCGGGGCGGGGGTCGTGGAGTCGCTCACTCTTGCGATCCTGCCAGAACGGGCGCCGACCTGCCCTGACATGGCCCGGCGTGGTCGGCAACTACCCTGGGGCCATGCTCCACGCCGCCTCCACGCCGACGCCGAGCCCGTCGCCGACGGACCTCGGCCCCCTGCCCCCGCCCGACCCGTCCCAGTGGTGGGACTGGTTCGTGGGCGTGCCGCTGCGGATCGCGATCACGATCCTCGTCTCGGTCCTGGTGCTGGTGCTGCTGCGGTGGCTCATCCACCGGACGATCGACAGGATCGCGCGCGGCTACCAGTCCGAGTCCGTGACCGGCGGGCTGCTCAAGGTGGACCCGGTGGTCGCCGAGCGGCGCGCCCAGCGTGCCCGGACCCTCGGGACGGTGCTCCGCTCGACGGCGTCGATCGTCGTCGGCACCATCGCGGTGCTCCTCGTGCTCGGGGACCTCGGCGTGGACCTGGCGCCGTTCATCGCGTCCGCGGGGGTCGTCGGCGTCGCGCTCGGCTTCGGCGCGCAGAGCCTCGTCAAGGACTTCCTGTCCGGCACCTTCATGCTGCTCGAGGACCAGTACGGCGTCGGCGACACCGTGGACTTCGGGGTCGTGCGGGGCACGGTCGAGGAGGTGGCGCTGCGCGTCACCAAGGTCCGCGACTCCGCGGGCACGCTCTGGTACCTGCGCAACGGCGACATCGCGCGCGTCGGCAACCAGACGCAGGAGTGGGCGAACGCGGTCGTCCCGGTCGTCGTGGCCCCGGACACCGATCTCGAGGCGGCGCGCGCCGCCGTGCAGCGCGCGGTCGACGCGGTGCAGGGCGACCCGGTGCTCGGCGGGGCGTTCCTCGAGCCGCCGACGCTCCGGGTCGGCGACGCGATCACCGCGGACGGCGTCGAGCTCTCGGTCTCGGTGCGCACCCGCGCGGCCATGCAGTGGGACGTCCAGCGCGCGCTGCGGCTCGCGGCGCGCGACGAGCTCCACGACGCGGAGGTCACGCTCGTCTCGGCCTGAGCCGGCCCGACGGACCGCAGCGGGGCGAAGGCCTAAGCGGCCGTCGGCACCGTCCAGGCGAACAGCGGGCTCCCAGCGGACACGGGCTGGCCGGGCTCGACGAGCAGCTCGATGGTGTCGGGCTCCGCCTGGAGCGCGACCACCGGGGAGAGAGCAGCCAGGCCGCGGGCCTGGACGTCGTCGGGCGCCCAGCCGATCACGGGGTCCCCGAGCGCGACCTCTTCGCCCTCGGCCGCGTACAGCGCGAACCCCTCGCCCGCCAGGCGGACCGTGTCGATGCCGAGGTGCACGAGGACGGTGACGCCCGGTGCGGGCTCGACGGCGAACGCGTGCGCGAAGAGGGTCACGAGCCGGCCGGCGACGGGCGCGTGCGCGAGCGCCGGGCCGTGGGGCGGGCGAGCCGGCTCGATCGCCACGCCGGGGCCGGCGATGCCGGCGGAGAAGACGTGGTCCGGGACGTCCGCGAGGGCGTGCACGACGCCGTCGAGCGGGGCGGTCAGCACGAGGCGGGTAGCGGTGACGGAGGTGGCGACGTCCTCGTGCGCCGACGTCATGCAGCCTCCGTCCTTCGGTGAACCTCGCCCACCCTAAGCCGCGCGGGCC
Source organism: Luteimicrobium sp. NPDC057192 (assembly GCF_042670205.1). Classification (NCBI taxonomy): domain Bacteria; kingdom Bacillati; phylum Actinomycetota; class Actinomycetes; order Micrococcales; genus Luteimicrobium; species Luteimicrobium sp. NPDC057192. The sequence goes on from NZ_JBHUWD010000004.1 coordinate 37,866, forward strand.
GCGCGCGCCGAAGGAAGGCGGAACCCGCCCCCGCACCGGCGATACTAGGTCGGTGAGCGCTTCCCCCACCAGCCAGCAGTCCTTCTACGACGACATCGGCGGCCACGCCACGTTCGTCCGCCTGGTGGACGTCTTCTACGAGGGCGTGGCGACCGACGAGGTCCTGCGCCCCCTGTACCCCGAGGAGGACCTCGGACCCGCGCGGCAGCGCCTCACGATGTTCCTCGAGCAGTACTGGGGCGGCCCGACGACGTACTCCGAGACCCGCGGCCACCCGCGCCTGCGCATGCGCCACGCCTCGTTCAAGGTCAACCCGGACGCCCGGGACCGCTGGCTCGCCCACATGCGCACCGCCGTCGACGCGCTCGACCTCGCGCCGCTGCACGAGGCGACGCTGTGGGACTACCTGGACCGGGCCGCCCACTCGCTCGTCAACACCTTCGAGGAGTAGCCATGACCGTGGACGGGACACCGACGGGGACGACGACCGACGACGCCGGGCAGGGCGCGGAGCGGCTCGCGCACCTCCTGCACGTGCTCGACGTGACCCCGCGCGGCACGGCCCAGGAGGCGAGCTCGGGGACGAACGTCGGGGACGACCTGTTCACCGGAGAGACCCTGCACCAGCCGAACGGCCGCGTGTACGGCGGACAGGTGCTCGCGCAGGCGCTCACGGCCGCGTGGCGCACGGTCGGCGGGCCCGAGGGCGCCGGGACCGGTACCCGGCTCCCCCACTCGCTGCACGGCTACTTCCTGCGCCCGGGCGACCTCGACGTGCCCGTCGACCTCACCGTCGAGCGGCTCCGGGACGGCGGCTCGTTCAGCGCGCGGCGCACGCACGCCATCCAGCACGGCCGGCCGATCCTGTCGATGATCGCGTCGTTCCAGGAGCAGCAGGACGGCGTCGAGTTCCAGGCGACCATGCCGCGGGACGTTCCGGCGCCCGAGGACGTGCCGAGCGCGCTCGACACGCTCGGCGGCATCGACCACCCGCAGGCCCGGCACTGGTCGCACGACTCGGCGTTCGAGGTCCGTCACGTCGAGGGTGCCCTGTTCCTCGGGCCCGCCGCCGTCCGCTCCGACCGGCAGCACGTGTGGGTCCGCTCGCGCGGCTCCGTGCCGGACGACCAGTTCCTCCACCGCGCGCTGCTCCTGTACGCCTGCGACCAGCTCATGCTCGAGCCGGTGCTGCGGGTCAGCGGGCACGCGTGGTCGAGCCCCGGCATGTCGATGGCGAGCCTCGACCACGCCATGTGGTGGCACCGCGACGTCCGCGTCGACGACTGGCTGCTGTTCGAGCAGGAGGCGTCGAGCGCGCAGGGCGGCCGCGGCCTCGCCTCGGCCCGGGTGTTCACGCGCGCGGGCGTGCTCGTCGCCTCGATGGGCCAGGAGGGGATGATCCGGCTCCCCGCTGCCTAGGGCGGACGGCCGGGCGAGACTGAGGCGTGCCCACCGAGACCGCCGACCCGACGACCCCGCCCGTGGCGGCCGTCACGGGCGTGACCGGGTACGTGGGCGGCCGTCTCGTCCCCGAGCTCCTCGGGGCGGGCTTCCGGGTCCGGGCTCTCGCGCGGGACCCCGCGCGCCTGGCCGGCCGCGAGTGGGCGGACGACGTCGAGCTGGTCCGCTGCGACGTCGGGGAGCTCGACGACCTCCGGGCGGCGCTGGACGGCGTCGACGTGGCGTACTACCTCGTCCACTCGCTCGGCACCGGCCGGGACTTCGAGGCGCGTGACCGGCACCTGGCGCTCACCTTCGGACGGGCCGCGCGCGAGGCGGGCGTCGGACGCATCGTCTACCTCGGTGGGCTGGCGCCGGCGGGGGTCGAGCTGTCGCGCCACCTCGCGAGCCGGCGGGAGGTCGGCGAGATCCTCCTCGCGTCGGGAGTCCCCGTCACCGTGCTGCAGGCGGCGGTGATCCTCGGGTCCGGCTCGGCGTCGTTCGAGATGGTGCGCTACCTCACCGAGCGGCTCCCGGTCATGACGACACCGCGCTGGGTCTCCAACCGCATCCAGCCGATCGCGGTCCGGGACGTGCTGCGCTACCTCGTGGGCAGCGCGACGATGCCGTCCGACGTGTCGCGGACCTTCGACGTCGGGGGCCCGGACGTCCTGACGTACGGCGAGCTCATGCAGACCTACGCGCGCGTCGCCGGTCTGCCCCGGCGGCTCATCGTGCCGGTGCCCGTCCTGACGCCGCGCCTGTCGAGCCTGTGGGTCGGCCTCGTGACTCCGGTGCCCGCGGGGATCGCCAAGCCGCTCGTGGAGTCGCTCGAGCACGAGACGGTGTGCCGCGAGCACGACGTCCGCACGCTCGTGCCCGACCCGCCCGAGGGGCTCGTCGGCGTGGAGCGGGCGATCGAGCTCGCGCTGCAGCGCGTCCACGACGGCGAGGTGACGACCCGCTGGTCGTCCGCGGCGCTGCCGGGAGCGCCGAGCGATCCCCTCCCCACGGACCCCGACTGGTCGGGCGGCTCGTTCTACGTCGACCAGCGCCGCACCGTCGTCGACGCCCCCGCCGACGTCCTGTGGGGCGTGATCGAGGAGATCGGGGGCCATCGCGGCTGGTACTCGTGGTCGCTCGCATGGCGCGTGCGCGGCCTGATGGACCGGCTGGCCGGGGGCCCGGGGCTGCGCCGCGGGCGCCGCGACGAGCGGCACCTGCGGGTCGACGACGTCCTCGACTTCTGGCGGGTCGAGGCGATCGAGCCCGGACGGCGGCTGCTGCTGCGCGCCGAGATGCGGGTGCCCGGCCTGGCGTGGCTCGAGCTGCGCGTCGACACGGCCGCCGAGGAGCTTGCCGCCCGCACGCCCGACGCACCCGGCCCGGGACCCGAGGCGGCGGCCGGGCCCGGTCGCACGTACTTCGCGCAGCGCGCGCTGTTCTCGCCGCACGGCCTGGCGGGCCAGCTCTACTGGTGGTCGGTCAAACCGTTCCACGGCGCCGTGTTCGGCGGGATGCAGCGCAACGTGGCCGCCGAGGCCGCCCGGAGGGCGGCACGCCGCTGAGCGTGTCAGTCGACGAGCGCGACCTCGTCGCCCACGCGCACCACCCCAGGGCCGTCCGGGATGGCGTTGACGGCGAACAGCAGCTGCCGGTCGACGTTGCGGTGCCGGGCCAGCGTGCGCAGCGGCTCGCGGCGCCGCTCCCCCGACTCCTGGTCGGTCGTCGTCATGACGCAGCGCGCGCACGGGCCGGCGACGCGGAAGACGACGTCTCCCACGCGCAGCCGCCGCCCGGTCCAGGCGTCCTCGGCCCAGGCCGGCGAGCCCTCGACCACGAGGTTGGGCCGGAAGCGCGTCATCGGCACGACCTCGTCGGGCGAGGACTCCGCGGCGATCCACGTGTTGAGCGCGTCGAGGGAGGACGCGCTCGCGAGGAGCAGCGGGTAGCCGTCCGCCGCGCTCACGACGTCCCCGGGCCGCGACCAGCCGGGCTCGACCGGACGACGCGTCGGGTCGTCCATCCACACGAGCCGCAGGTCCCGGCCCGCGACCCGGGAGAACCAGGCGTCGGCCTCCGGACCGCACGCCGTGGCCCGGAAGCGGTTCCCCCACACGTCGGCCTCGACGGGTTGCCCGGGCACGGCCGGGACCTCGAGGTCGTCGAGGCCCGGCGCGGACAGCCGGACGCCCGCACCCGTCAGGCGTGGCCGGACGGTCGCCAGCGCGCGCACCTCGCGCTGGCTCACGAGCTTCCCGTCCGCGTCGACCGGCAGCCAGCGCCGGTCACCTGCCAGACCCCACGGCTCGACGGCGGCCGCGTCGACGTCGACCCGGTGGCAGCCCTTGACGGGGTAGACGTGCAACGACGCGACCCGCATCGCGGCGCCCGCCCCGGGGCTCACCCGCGGCGCCGGAACGCGATGGGGTCGCCCAGGAAGGGCTCCCAGGCGGCGCGCTCGTCGGTCGTGATGCGCCGCGGCCGCTCGGTCGCGGCGTCCACGACGACGATCGTCGTGGCCGCCCGCGCGTACGGCTCGCCGCCCGTCGAGGGGCCGACGCGGTCGAACCGTGCCGCGCCGTCGTGCACCTCGTAGCAGACCTCGAGGCTCGCACCGCCGATCTTCCCGATCCACATCTCGACCCGGACGGGCGTGCGCGTGAACGCGAGCGGGCGCAGGTACTCGATCTCCTGCCGGGCGACGAACGTGTGCGACGACGCGCCCGGGCCGTTCTCGATGACCGCCGTCGGCCAGGCGTCCTCGCCCGCATCGGGGTGCTGCCAGAAGGCGGTGATGCGGGCGTCCTCGAGGAGCCGGAACATCTCGACGTTGTTGACGTGCTGGTAGGCGTCGAGGTCGGACCAGCGCAGCGAGACGGGGACGTGCAGTCGGGTCATGGTCCCCGAACCTACCGCCGGCGGCGGCCCGGTCCGCGCCACGCAGGCACCGCCGCGGGTGTGATCCTCACGACGCCGCGATCGCGGCCGACGTCCGGCACGTCGCGAGCGCCGCGAGCTCCTCGGCGACGGGGAGGCGGACCCGCTCGTCCGCGACGGTCGCGACGGCCGCCCGCAGCCGGGCTCGCGCACCGCGGGCCCGGCGGCGCGCCCCGAGCCCGGCCAGCCCGCGCGCCACGAGCGCGAGCAGCAGCCCGGCGACGACGCCCGCGACGAGGAGCCCCGTCGGCAGGGGCACGCCGTGCCACTCGGGGGTGCCGGGTCGGGGGAGCTGCAGGTAGCCGAGCAGCGCGAGCGCGCCGAGCCACAGCAGGCCCAGCGCCGCCACGCCCAGCAGGACCCACTGGACGACGTCGACCGCACGCCACCACCGCGGCGGCCGCGCGGCGGACAGGCGGGTGGCGACCACAGCGCGGTCGAGCGCGTCGGGCAAGGCGGCGACGGCGTCCGCGCCGCGGCGGTCGACGGCGCGCACCCACGCGTCCGGGGCGCCCCTCGAGACGGCACGGACGTACCCACGGACCGCGACGCGGGCCTGCGCGGCGACCGCGGGAGCCTGCGACGGGAGCGAGGAACGGACCAGGTCGGGGTCGCGGCCCGGGTCCTCGAGGCGCAGCCGGCGCAGCGGGTCGGGGCGCAGCCGCCCGAGCCAGCGGGTGACCGGCCAGCCGGTCGCCGACCGCGCGCGCCGGAGCACCGAGGCCCGCACCGCGTCCACGACCAGGTCGACGCCCGCCGCCGACTCGAGCGCCCGGTGGAGCTCGGCCTGCGCGACCCGCGACGCGCGGTCCGGGAGGGGTTCCCCGCACGCGGCGAGGACGTCGCCCGCGACGGCGCGCACGTCGGCCGTGCGCCGCGCCGTGGCAGCCTCGCGCCGGCGGACGGCGTCGGCGAGCAGGTCGCGCAGCTCCCCGAGACCTGCGCCGGTCCGGGCCGAGACGCCGAGCACGCGGACGTCGCCCAGCCCGTCCTCCCACGCGAGCCGCCGGACGTCGTCGAGGCAGGCCGCTGCGTCCGCGGGGGCGAGCCGGTCGATCTGGTTGAGCACCAGGACCATGACGTCGGCGTGCCCCGCAAGCGGTCGCAGGTAGCGCTCGTGCAGCGCGGCGTCGGCGTACTTCTGCGGATCGAGGACCCACACCAGCAGGTCGGCACGCTCCACCAGCCGCTCCGCCCGCTCCCGGTGCTCGACGACGACCGAGTCGTGGTCCGGCAGGTCGAGCAGGACGAGGCCGTCGGGCGCGTCGGGGAGCGCCGGCGCTCCGCCGGGGGCCGCGGCTCCGGCGTCGGACGCTCCTGCCGGCTGCGCCTCGGCGCCAGGAGCCTCGTGGCGGTCGCGCACCCCGAGCCAGTCGAGCAGCGGGCCGGCCCCCTCGCCGCGGACCCAGGCTGCGGCGTCGGACGTGGTGGGACGCCGCACGCCGACGTCCTGGACCGCACCGCCGGCGAGCGCGTTGAACAGCGACGACTTCCCGGCGCCGGTCGCGCCCGCGAGCGCGACCACGGTGTGCTCGCTCGAGAGCGCGGCCCGCGCGCGGCCCGCCCCGAGGACCGCGTCGACGCGCGCGACGAGGTCCGGGTCGAGGCGTCCGGCGCCCGCGTGCCGTGCGGCCTCGAGCGCGCTCGTGCGCTGCGGCAGCCCGAGGGACGCGCCGCGCCGGCGCGCGCTCATCCGCGACCGCCCCGGAGCACGCGGCGCCAGAACCCGCCGCGCCCGCCCTCGTCGGGCTCGCCAGCCTCGTCGTCGGCAGTCCGCCCGTCCGGGCCCTCCTCGGGCAGGTCGGCCCCGCGCAGGCCGCCGGCCCGCGCCGCCGGTGCGGCGTGCGCCGCGGGCGCGCCGTCCGCTCCCCCGGCGGCCTCGCGCCCGGCACGCTCGTCCCGTGCGGCCCGTTCGACGTCCGAAGCGGCGGTGCGCAAGGCAGCGGGGTCCGGGGTGCTGAGCGCGGCGAGGACGCCGCGGTAGCGTTCCGCCTCGGCGGCGAGGACGGCGCGGACACGCGTGTCGAGCGCCTCCCGCGCCGACCGGGTGAGCTGGCGGACCGCCTCGTCCCCGAACACCGCCGACAGCACCGCCTGCGACGCGGCCGCCGTGCCGCCCGCGATGCCCAGCTCGGCGCCCGTGAGCCCCGCGGTGGACGCGAAGACGAGCACCATGAGGACCGCGCCCGCGCCGTTGATGCCCAACGACAGCGCCCGCGCCGTCCCGCGCTTCGCGGCGCCACGGTCACGGACGAGCTCGAGCACGTCCTCCTGCCAGCCGCGCACCTCGGCCGTGGCCCGCTCGCGCAGCTCGCCGTGCGCCGTCGGCGGGACCGCGGCGTCACCGCCCACCAGGAGCGCCCGCCCGGCCGCGGTCCCCCGCCACGCGGCGGCCGCGCGCTGGTCCGCGGTCTCGGCCGCGTCGAGGACGAGGCCCTCGAGGCTCGACCCGATCGCCCGCTCCAGCCGGGGCACCGCCTCCGACCGCCCGCGGAAGAACGCCGCCACCCGGTCCCGTGCCCGCCCGACGGCACGCTGGAAGCCCGCGAAGAGCTCGTTCCCGCCCACGAGCTCCTGCCAGCGGCCCAGGACCTCGCCGCGCAGCAGGCTGCCGTCCGCGGTCGCCTCGAGGAGCATCCGGGCGGCGTCCTCGTAGGCGTCGTCGACGGCGCGGCGGAGCTCGGCGCCGGCCGCCTCCTGGGTCCCCGCCGCGTCCGCGAGCCCGCGCAGCCGGCGGACGAGGTCGTCGACGACGCCGTCGCGGGTCGCGTCGACGACCCCGTGGCGCGCCTCGTCGTCGGCGGCGAGCCGCGTGAGCCAGCGGGCGAGCGGGGCGACGGCGCGCGCGGGCAGGAGCCCGTCGTCGCCCGGAGGCGTCTCGCGGACGAGGAAGATGCGGGCCTCGCCGAGGCCTTCGGCCTCCGCGAGGCGGGCGAGGTCGGCCTCCACGGCCTCGGCGCCCGGGTCGACCCGGTCGAGCACGAGCGCGACCTGCGCCCGACGACGGCCCGCCGCCGCGAGCAGGTCCCACGGCACCGCGTCGGCGTACCGGGCGGCCGTGGTGACGAACACCCACAGGTCGGCCGCGGCGAGGAGCTGCTGCGCGAGCTCGCGGTTCTCGGTCGCGACCGAGTCGACGTCGGGAGCGTCGACGAGCGCGAGCCCGCGGGGCACGTGGTCGTCCGCGACGAGCCGGAGGGTCCGCGCGCCGACCGCCGCGTCCGCCGCAGGGCCGGCCGGCGCCGCCGGGGCGGCGCTGCCCGCACGGAGTCGGGCGAGGCCCGGCAGCACCCGGTCGGAGGTGAACCACGCGCCGTCGAGCGGGTGATGGACGAGCACGGGGGCGCGCGTCGTGGGGCGCAGCACGCCGGGCGCGCTGACGGTGGCCCCGACGAGCGCGTTCACGAGCGTCGACTTGCCCGCGCCCGTGGACCCGCCGACGACCGCGAGGAGCGGCGCGTCGCGTGCGCGCAGCCTCGGGAGCAGGTAGTCGTCGAGCTGGCCGAGCAGCTCGCCGCGGGTGCGACGCGCGTCCGCGGCGTCGTCGGTCGCGAAGGGGAACGTCGCCGCGCCCAGCGCACCACGCGAGGCGGTCACGGCCGCCGCCAGGCGTGCCTCCGCGCTCGCGTCGTCGCTGCTCATGCGGCCAGTGTGCCGGAGAGGACCCGCGGTCGCCCGGTGGCCCCGGGACGCACTCGCCCGGTGGCCCCGCGACCAACGGCGGCCCCGCGACGCACGGTGGCCCCGGGACGCGCGGCGGGCGCGTGGCACGGCGGGTGGGCACGCGACGGGCGCAGGAGCCCGCGACGACGGACGGCGCCCGACCCTGCACGAGGGCAGGGCGGGCGCCGTCCGGGGCGTGACGTCTCAGTCGCGCGTGAGCTTGCGGTAGGTGACGCGGTGCGGCCGCGCGGCGTCGGCGCCGAGCCGCTGGACCTTGTTCTCCTCGTAGGACGCGAAGTTCCCCTCGAACCAGTACCAGCTCGCCGGGTCCTCCTCGGTGCCCTCGTAGGCGAGGATGTGCGTCGCGACGCGGTCGAGGAACCACCGGTCGTGGCTGACCACGACGGCGCAGCCCGGGAACTCGAGCAGCGCGTTCTCGAGAGAGCCGAGGGTCTCGACGTCGAGGTCGTTCGTGGGCTCGTCGAGCAGCAGCAGGTTGCCGCCCTGCTTGAGCGTGAGCGCGAGGTTGAGGCGGTTGCGCTCGCCGCCCGAGAGCACGCCCGCGGGCTTCTGCTGGTCCGGGCCCTTGAACCCGAACGACGCGACGTAGGCGCGGGACGGGATCTCGACGTTGCCGACCTTGATGAAGTCGAGCCCGTCCGACACGACCTCCCACAGCGTCTTCTTGGGGTCGATGCCGCCGCGCGACTGGTCGACGTACGAGATCCGGACCGTCTCGCCGACCTTGAGCTCGCCGGCGTCGAGGGGCTCGAGGCCCACGATGGTCTTGAAGAGCGTCGTCTTGCCGACGCCGTTCGGACCGATCACGCCGACGATGCCGTTGCGGGGCAGCGTGAAGCTCAGCCCGTCGATCAGCGTGCGGCCGTCGAAGCCCTTCTCGAGGTCCGTCGCCTCGATGACCAGGTTGCCGAGGCGCGGCCCGGCCGGGATCTGGATCTCCTCGAAGTCGAGCTTCCGGGTGCGCTCGGCCTCGGCCGCCATCTCCTCGTAGCGGGCCAGGCGGGCCTTCGACTTGGTCTGGCGGCCCTTCGCGCTGGACCGGACCCACTCGAGCTCGTCCTTGAGACGCTTGGCGAGCTTGGCGTCCTTCTTGCCCTGGACCTCGAGGCGCGCCTGCTTCTTCTCCAGGTACGTCGAGTAGTTGCCCTCGTAGGGGTACAGGCGGCCGCGGTCGACCTCGCAGATCCACTCCGCGACGTGGTCGAGGAAGTACCGGTCGTGGGTCACGGCGAGCACGGCGCCGGGGTACGACGCGAGGTGCTGCTCGAGCCACAGCACCGACTCGGCGTCGAGGTGGTTGGTGGGCTCGTCGAGGAGGAGCAGGTCGGGCTGCTCGAGCAGCAGCTTGCACAGCGCGACGCGGCGGCGCTCACCACCGGACAGCACCTTGACGTCCGCGTCCGGCGGCGGGCACCGCAGGGCGTCCATCGCCTGCTCGAGCTGCGAGTCGAGGTCCCACGCGTTCGCGGCGTCGATGGCCTCCTGGAGGGTGCCCATCTCGGCCATGAGCGCGTCGAAGTCGGCGTCGGGCTCGGCCATGAGGTTCGAGATCTCGTTGAACCGGTCGAGCTTGCCCTTGATCTCGGCGACGCCCTCCTCGACGTTCCCGAGGACGGTCTTGTCCTCGTTGAGCGGCGGCTCCTGGAGCAGGATGCCGACCGAGTAGCCCGGCGACAGCCGCGCCTCCCCGTTCGAGGGCTGGTCCAGGCCCGCCATGATCTTGAGGATCGTCGACTTCCCCGCCCCGTTCGGGCCGACGACGCCGATCTTGGCGCCGGGCAGGAAGTTCAGCGACACGTCGTCGAGGATGACCTTGTCGCCGTGCGCCTTGCGCGCCTTGTACATGGAGTAGATGAACTCAGCCACCGGTTGTGTTCCGCCTGTCACGATCGTTCGGGAGGACGTGGGGCGCCGCCCGCCACGCCGCCGGAGCCTCCCGGTGGGAGGCGCCGGCGCAGGCCGGGCGCCCGCGACCCACCAGCCTACGCGGTCCGGGCGCCCCGCCGCTCGACGCGCTCGCCCGCAGCGGCCGCCCGTCGCCTAGCCGACCGGCGCCAGAGCGTCCTCCCGGTCCGCGACCTGGTGCTCCCCGGTGCCCGCGTCGGCCGAGTCGCCCGCCGCGTCCGGGTCGTCGCCCAGCTCGGGGAGGCTGCTCGCCCACGGGTCGTCGTCGGGCGCCGCGGCGGCTCCCGCCGCCGGGAGGCCGTCGGCCGCGCCGTCCTGCTCGCGCCCGTCCGACGCAGGCCGGTGGATCGTGCGCGTGTAGCGCGCCTGGCCGCGCGCGAGGTCCGGTCCGAGGGCACGTGCCTCCAGCACGAGCGAGGTCCGTGGCCCGTCGGGGCTGATCCACTCGTCGACGCCGACGACGCCCGTCGCGACCACCGCGTCGCCCTTGCGCAGCGACTCGGCGACGTTGCGCGCCATGTCGCGCCACGTCTTCACCGTGAACCAGAGGGTCTGCCCGTCCACCCACTCGCCCTTGCTCCGGTCGAAGAACCGCCGCGTCGTCGCCATCCGGAACGTCGTGAAGGACGTGCCCGTCGCGGACACGAAGTGCTTCGGGTCGTCCCCCACGAAGCCGGTCAGGGTCGTCTGGACCTCGCTCATCGCTGTCTCCTCGGGTCGGGGGCCGGCCTGGCGCCGACCCGTCCCGCACAGCGTGGCGCGTCCCCGCGCCCGGACGCGGGGAAGGGGACTCAGGGTGTGGACGACTCGGCGGCAGCGGGCACTGTGGGCAGCCCCCGGCCCGCGGTGAGCGGCGCCCCGTGCGGCGCGTCCTGCGCACGCGCGGCCAGGCGACGCACCTCGTCGCGCTGTCCCAGGATCCGCTCGGTCGGCCCCAGCAGGCCACCGCGCACGACCCGCTCGAGCGCCATCCGGCCGGACCGCACGACGCCCTCGCGGCGGCGTCGGGCGAGGGTGCGACGCGTGCGCAGCGCGACCAGCAGCAGGACGAGCGCGACCACGACGGCCGCGACGGCGACGATCGCGAGGATCTCCCCGAACGGCTCGTCGACCTTGATGACGTGCAGGCTGGTGAGGACCGCGACGACCCCGGCGACGAGCGCCAGCACGAGCAGGACGAGCGCGGTGCGCCGCAGCGGTCTCGCCGACGACGGCCCGCGCGTGTCCAGGGGGATGGTCTCGAGCTCGCGGCGCAGCGCGACGACGATCTCGCTCGGCGTCGCGAGGCCGGACGCGAGCGCGTCCCCCCAGCCGCGCCGGAGCCCCTTGCCCGCCCGCGCCAGCCATCGCGAGCGCGAGCCGGCGACCGCGTCGGTCTGGATCTCGCCGAACTCGGGACGGCCGTACCCGCGGCGGATCACGCTCTGGACCTGGGCGCCCACGCCCTCGAGCCCGACCGCCTGCGCCAGGGCACCGACCTCCTCGTGCAGGGCCGCGTCCGCGTCCCACGGCGCGCCCGGCGGCGTCGAGTCGAGCAGGACGCGGCCCGCCCGGTCGAGCTCCGCGGCCGCGCGGCCGGCCGCGACGGACCGGCGCGCGACCGCCTGCTCCAGGACGTCGCGCAGCTCGGGGACGCCCTCACCGGTGCGGGCCGAGACCCCCAGCACGGGGACCTCGTTGAGCCCGTCCGCGACGAGCAGCCGGCCGACGTCCTCGAGCAGCGACTCGCGCCGGCCCTCCGGGATCGTGTCCACCTGGTTGACGACGACCACCATGGACGCCTCCATGCCGACCGACTCGCGGAGGTAGCCGGAGTGCAGGGCGTCGTCGGCGTACTTCTGCGGGTCGACGACCCACACGAGCAGGTCGACGAGCGGCAGCACCCGGTCGACGACCTGCCGGTGCGCCGGCTGGATGGAGTCGTGGTCGGGCAGGTCGAGGAGCACGAGGCCCCGCAGGCCTTCCTCGGCGTCGCCGTCGAGCAGCGACTCGCGCGTGATCCGTCGCTCCCGGCTCACGCCCACCCAGTCCAGCAGCGGCTCGGCGTCGTCGCTCCACGAGCAGGCCGTCACCTCGGCGGTGGTGGGCCGCCGGACCCCGACGTCCGCGAACGTGAGCCGCGAGATCGCGTTGAACAGGCTCGACTTGCCCGACCCCGTGCCCCCCGCGAGCGCCACGACCGTGTGGTCCACGCCGAGCGCGAGCCGTTCGCGGACGGACGCGACCGCCGTCTCGACGTCCGCCACGACATCCTTCTCGACGCGGTCGTGCGCGATCCGCAGCGCGTTCTCGAGGTCGTCCGTGCGCGCGCGCAGGCGGGCGTCGTCGGTCATGCCGCTCCCTCCGTACCGTGCGCGGCCGCAGCGGCCTCGCCCCCTGCGGTGCCGTCCGCGGCGCTTCGCGCCGCCTCGGCCTTGCCGTCCTTCGCCTTCCCGGCCCGGGGCCTGCGGTCGGCGACGCCGGCCTCGCCCACCGCGGCGGGACCCGACCCGCCGGCGCCTGCCGCGAGACGCGCTCCCCCACCCCGGACGGCGCGCGCGTGGCGTGTCTGCCGGACGAGCTCGGCACGGCGCAGGCGCAGACCGGAGGCGGCGTCGGCCGCGAAGGCGGGTCCGTCGACGTGCTCGAGGACGCTCCCCGCGACGACGTCCGGGACGCTCGCGACGCGGTCTGCGAGCGAGGCGCGCAGCCGCTCGACGACGGTCCCCGCGTCGTCCCCGACGACCCGGGCGGCCGCGCGGGCGGCGTCGTCGAGGCCCGCCGCGCCGAGCAGGAGCAGCGTCGCGAGACCGCGGTCGCCGTAGGCCTGCCGGGCCGCGTCGGCGCGGTCGCCGGTCAGCGCGCGGACGGCGTCCGTGCCCTCGGTCTCCCACGCGGACGCCGCGGCACGGGCCTGGGCGGACCGCTCCGGGGACCCGTCCGCGACCAGCGGTGCGGCGTCCGCGGCGCCGGGCGGGGCGTCGTCACCGGTGAGCGCGACGCGCAGCGCGGTGGCCGCCGCGTCGGCCGTGCTCTCCCACGTGTGCCCGACGGACGCGAGCAGGTCGGCGAGCACCGGCTCGATCGCCGCTTCCCGGCGACGGCCCGCGCGTCGCGACGACCTCGCGGTCCCGTCCTTGACCTTGACCGCGTCGACGCGCGCGTGCGCGAGCTGCGCCCACCCGGAGGCCACCGACCCTCGCGCGACCCCGCCCGCGAGCACCCCGGCGCGCGCGCTGTCCGCCACGGCCGGGAGCGCCGCGCGGACGGTCTCCCGGATCGCAGCGCCGGCCGCGACCTGCGCCTCGACGGCCTCGGCGAGGCGCGCAACCCACGCGGGCAGGGCGTCGAGCGAGCCCTGGAGCGTGCGCACCACGACCGACCGCGACCGCTCGCGGCCCGCGAGCAGCGTGAGCCACCGGCGCACCGGCGCGACGACCGTGTCGCCGAGCAGCCCCTCGTGCGGGCCGAGGTCGGGCACGACGAACAGCGGCGTCGAGTCCATGCCGTGCTCGCGCAGGCGCGCCATGAGGTCGGCGCGGATCGTCGGGAGGGTGTCGCGCGGCACCCGGTTGAGGACCATCGCGACGCTCGCCCCGCGCTCGGTGGCGAGCTCGAGCGTCTGCCAGGGCAGCGCGTCGCCGTAGCGGGCCGCCGTCGTGACGAAGAGCCACAGGTCGGCGCCCTCGAGCAGGAGCCGCGCGGTGTCGCGGTTCGACTCCTCGAGCGAGTCGAGGTCGGGCGCGTCGAGCAGGGCGATGCCGCGCGGCACGGCCTCGCTGACGACGACGCGGGACCGGCTGGTCGCCGGGCCGTCGGCCGGGACCACGTCGGCGTCGGCCGGGTGGTGGGCGTAGACGGGCTCGCGCGTCGTGGGTCGCAGCACGCCCGCGGGCGACACCTCGTCCCCGAGCACCGAGTTGTAGAGCGTGGACTTGCCGGCCCCGGTCGAGCCGGCCACCACCACGACGGCCGGCGCGCTCAGCTCCTTGAGGCGCGGGAGGAGGTGCTGGTCGAGCTGTCCGAGGAGGCGCTCGCGCGAGCCGAGCGCGTCGTCCCGCCCCGGGAGCTCGAGCGGCAGGCGGACCGCGGCGACGTCACGGCGCAGGTCGCGCACCACGTCGTAGAGGGTGGGCGTGAACGCTTCGGCAGCCTCCGACGCGGCCCGGTCGGCGCCTGACGGTGGTCGCTGGGTCACGTCCATCATCTTTGCTGCTGAGCGCGCCAGCGCAAACCGCGCCGCGCCGGAGTGCGCCCGGTGACTAGGATGAGCGCGCGCCTCGATAGCTCAATGGATAGAGCAACGGCCTTCTAATCCGTAGGTTGCAGGTTCGAGTCCTGCTCGGGGCACCCAGCGCCTTCGCCGTCGGCCGTCGGACGGCCGGTCGTGGTGCGGCGGACCGCCCTTGCGTGCGGCGCAGCACGTCCCACGCGTCGGCGACCGGGCCCAGGTGGGCGCGAGCGCCGCGAGGAGCCGCGCGATGCGCGTCAGCGCTCCTCGACCGGCCCGAGCGCAGGCTTGAGGTCGAGCACGGGCGTCCCGTCGACGGCCTCGAGGTGGTCGAGCCGCACGCGCGTCCCCTCGACCGCCACGACCCGCGCCGTGTGCAGCCCGACAGGGTTAGGCCGGTCGGCCGACCGCGTCGCGAACACCCCGAGAAGGGGCCGGTCGAGGTCGCCGCGCGGGTGCACGGCGAGCGTCCTGCGGTCGGCCCGGTCGAGCCACGTCAGGACCACGACCGCGTCCCCGACCTCCACGCCCGCGAGAGCGGGCGCGAGCGCCGGGTCGAGCTCGAGCCACGCCGCCGGCGCGCCCTCGTCGGGCTGGCGGGGCGCGTCGGTGAGCGCCGTGAGGGGCGACGAGACGCGCCCGATCGCGGTCAGCTCGACGGTCGGGAGCCGCGGACCCTCGGTCGTCATGCCGCCAGCGTACGGACGTCGCCCGCACCCCGCGCGGCCAGCCGAGCGCTTGTGGGGCTTCGACAACGCGTTGTGGGATGCCTCCAACGCGCGGCCCTGAACTCGCGCGTGGACTGCGCTGCCTCCGGGGCCGCGCGTGAGGGACAGTTGTCGACGAGGCACCAAGACCACCACGATCCAGGGAGACCCATGAGCGCCACCGAGCAGGTCACGCACGAACCGACCGCCCCGCGG
Source organism: Luteimicrobium sp. NPDC057192 (assembly GCF_042670205.1). Lineage (NCBI taxonomy): Bacteria > Bacillati > Actinomycetota > Actinomycetes > Micrococcales > Luteimicrobium > Luteimicrobium sp. NPDC057192. The sequence goes on from NZ_JBHUWD010000004.1 coordinate 52,968, forward strand.
ACCGGCCGGCGGTTCGCCGTCACCGCGCCCGACGCGGCCCGCATCGCGTCGTTCGCCGCCCTGATCTGCGTGCTCGCCCTGACGCCCGCGATCTCGCTGGGCTCGGCGCTCGCTCCCCTCACGCTCCAGACGCTCGGCGTCATGCTCGCCGGTGCGCTGCTCGGCTGGTGGCGCGGCGCGCTCGCCGTCGTCACCTACCTCCTGCTGGCCCTCGCGGGGCTGCCCGTCCTCGCGGGCGGCGTCGGCGGGGTCGAGCCGTTCGTCGGCCCCACCGCGGGCTACCTGTACGGGTTCGTCCTGGGCGCCGCGGTGACCGGCTGGCTCGTGGACCGGATCCGAGGCCGGGTGACCGCGCCGAAGGTCTTCGGCGCGGCCGTCGTCGGAGGCATGGGCGCCATCTACGCCGTCGGGATCCCCGTCTCGGCCCTCGTCGCGGGCATCCCGCTGTGGACCGCGGTCACCGGCTCGTGGGTGTTCCTGCCCGGAGACGTCGTCAAGGCGGTGCTCACCGCGCTCGTGACGGCTGCGGTCGTGCGCGCGTACCCGCCCGCAGGCCCCGCCGCGCGCCGCCGGTGAGCCCTCTCCGCCGCCGCGCGGGCGCCCCCACCCCCGAGGTGGCGGCGCCCGACGCGGCGCGCCCGCAGGCCGCCGTCCCCGTCCGCCTCGACGACGTGCACGTCCGCCTGGGCGAGCGCGACGTGCTGCGCGGGATCGACCTGACGATCACCGAGCGACGGGTCGGCGTCGTCGGTGCCAACGGATCAGGGAAGTCCACGCTCGCGCGCCTCCTCGACGGCCTCGTCGTCCCGACGCGGGGGCAGGTCACCGTCGACGGGCTCGACACCCGCACGCAGGGGGCCGCCGTGCGCCGGGTCGTCGGCTTCGTGTTCACGGACCCGGACGCGCAGATCGTCATGCCGACCGTCGCCGAGGACGTCGCCTACTCGCTGCGCCCCCGCCGCGGCGAGCACGGGCTCCCCGAGGCCGAGCGGGCCGCCGTCGTGCACGCCGCCCTGGCCGAGCGTGGGCTCGCGGGGCACGCGGACCACCCCGCGCACCTGCTCTCGGGGGGCCAGAAGCAGCTCCTCGCGATCACGTCGGTCCTCGTCACGAACCCGCGCCTGCTCGTGGCCGACGAGCCGACGACGCTCCTCGACCTCCGCAACGCCCGCGCGATCGGACGCCTCCTCGGCTCGCTCGAGCAGCAGGTCGTCGTCGTCACGCACGACCTCGACCTGCTGGACGGCTACGACCGCGTCCTCGTGGTCGACGACGGCCGCGTCGTCGCCGACGACGAGCCCGCCCCGGCGCTCGCGTTCTACCGCAGGCTCATGGGGGCGTGATGGACGGGTTCCGGTCGGGCGCCGGGCTGCTCGGCGCGTACGTGCCCCGGGACTCCGTGGTCCACCGCGCGCCCGCGGGCCTCAAGCTCGCGATGCTCGCCGTGGTGTCGGTCGTGGTGCTGCTGGTGCGGTCGTGGTGGGGTGTCGGAGCGCTGGCGGCGCTCGTGCTCGCGGTGTCCTTGGCCTCGCGGGTCGGCGCCCGCGCGCTCGTCGCCCAGCTGCGCCCCCTCGTCTGGCTGGTGCCCGCCGTGCTCGCGCTCCAGTGGTGGGCGCACGGCCCCGCGCGGGCCGCGCTGCTGAGCAGCCGGCTCGTCCTGCTGGTCGCGCTCGCCGCGCTCGTCGTCCTGACGACGCGCACCACCGAGGTGCTCACCGCGATCGAGCACGCCGCGCGGCCGCTGCGGGTGGTCGGCGTCCGACCCGACCGTGTCGCGCTCGTGCTCGCCCTCGCGATCCGGTCCGTCCCGGTCCTGGCCGACCTCGCCGACGACGTCCGCGACGCGCAGCGCGCCCGCGGACGCGAGCGCGACCTGCGTGCCTTCGCGGTGCCGCTCGTCGTCGGGACCCTGCGGCGCGCCGACGCGCTGGGCGACGCCCTGCGGGCGCGCGGCGTCGACGACTGACCCCGCTCAGCCCGGGCTCGGCCGGGGCGCCGGTCGGCGCGGGACGAGGACGAGCACGCCCACCGCGAACCCCGCCGCCGCGCCCGCGACGACGTCCGTGAGGAAGTGGTACCCGAGGTAGAGCCTGCTCGTCGCCACCAGCGCCGTCATCACCACGGCGCCCGACGACGCCGCCCACCACCACGCCGCCGACCTTCCCCGGGCGGCGCCGAGCAGGCACACGAGCGCCGTCGTGAGGGTCGCGGCCGCCATGGTGTGCCCGGACGGGAACGAGTGCGTGACGACGGCCCCGGGGACGGTCTGGGTCAGGTCCGGGGGGCGCGGGCGTGCGATCACGGCCTTGAGCACCAGCGACAGGACCGCCTGCAGGGCCATCGCCGCGGCCAGGAGCGCCGGGCGCCACCAGTCGCGCGACCACCACCACCAGGCCAGGCACCCGACCGCCACCGCCGCGGGCAGCACGACGGCCCCGAAGAGCTCCGTCACGACCGTCATGACGTGCGTCGCGGCCGGGGTGCGGTGCGCGACGAACCACGCGAGGACCGGCTCGTCCGCGTGCGCGAGCCCCGTGCCCGTCGCGACCTGCACGAGCACCGCGACGAAGACCAGCGCGGCGGCGCCCGCCAGCCACCACGCCGTGCGCGCCGTCCGGCGAGGCTCCCCCATCCCCAGACCCTAAAAGACAGTGCGGTGTGTCACACCCTCCTGGGAGGCTTGAGCCATCACCGCGGTGAGGTCCAACGAGCACGTTGCGCACTTCCGCAGCACGTGGCCAGGTCTGATCAGCCCGGCCGGCTCGCACGTCACACGCACAGCAGGGAGAACCAGATGCATCCCGAGATGATGTTCCGCGCCGCGGACATCGCCAGGAGAGAGAGGCTCGAGGAGGCGACGCGACGCCGCGAGGCCATGCGCTTCGTCACCTCCCGCGTCCCGGCACGCACCCGCGTGCCGCACCGCAGGCCCGCATGACACGCGTCAGCGGGAACCCGCACCGCAGCAGGACCGGCAGCGGCCCCAGGCCGCGACCCACCACCCCGGGTGCCCCGTCGGCACCGGCCCACCCGGCCGGAGCGGCGGGGCACTCGCCTGTCCGGGCGACGACGGCACGTACCCTGAGGGCGTGAGCCCACTGACGCCCTCCCCCAGCCCCAGCACCGACCGGATCGTCTGGATCGACTGCGAGATGACCGGCCTGTCGCTCACCGCGGACGCGCTGATAGAGGTCGCCGCCGTCGTGACGGACTCCGAGCTGAACGTGCTCGGCGACGGCATCGACGTGCTGATCAAGCCGCCCGCCGAGGCGCTCGAGCAGATGGGCGACTTCGTGCGCACCATGCACACGTCGTCGGGACTGCTCGAGGAGCTCGCGAGCGGCACCACCATGGCCGACGCGCAGGCACAGGTCCTCGACTACGTCCGCACCTGGGTCCCCGAGCCGAACAAGGCGCCGCTCGCCGGGAACTCGGTGGGCACCGACAAGACCTTCCTCGACCGCGACATGCCCCAGCTCGTCGAGCACCTGCACTACCGGATCGTCGACGTGTCGTCGATCAAGGAGCTCGCTCGCCGCTGGTACCCGCGCGTGTACTTCCAGGCCCCCAAGAAGCAGGGCGGCCACCGGGCGCTCGCCGACATCCTCGAGTCCATCGACGAGCTCCGCTACTACCGCGAGGCGCTCTTCGTCCCGCAGCCGGGTCCGGACTCCAAGGCGGCCAAGGCCGTCGCGGGCCGCGTGCTCGCGACGCCGTCCCGTGCGGGCACGACCAGCGCGGCAGAGGCCGAGGCCTGACCTCCCGCCGTCCTCGTCGCGACGCCCGCCCGCGCACCCTTCACCTCGCCGTGACGCCGGCGCCGGCGGGCGTCGTCGCACCGGGCACACCGGCCGGAACGACGAACGAGGCCCGGGGCTTCGGTCGAGAATCACATCTCGACCGAGGCTCCGGGCCTCGCGACTGGGGTGAGTAACGGGACTTGAACCCGCGACCCCCTGGACCACAACCAGGTGCTCTACCAGCTGAGCTATACCCACCATGCGGGACGTGCTGCCACGTCACCCGCGGTGCGACCCCCGTGCGGATCGCACCTGGGGCCGACGAAAAGTGTACCTGCTCGGAGGGGGTCGTCATGACCACGCCCCCGACCGTGCCGGCTCAGGACACGCGCGCCCGGAGCGCCCGCAGCGCGATCGCGTCCGCGAACCGGTCGACGGCGTCGCCGTCGTACGCGAGGAAGAGCGACGGCTCGGTCAGCTCGAGCTCGATGAGCTGCGGCGCCCCGACGGCGTCGGGCACGAGGTCGACACGCGCGTACAGCGGCTTCGCGGCGCTCGGGAGCACCTCCGCCGCGGCCGCGAGCGTCCGCTCGGCGATCGCGAGCTGCTCGGGCGTCGCGACGGCGCGCTCGAGCCGCTCCCGCACGTACAGGGACGCGTCCTCGGCCTCGTAGGGCCCGCTGAGCAGCGCGCGCTTGGTGATCGCGTGCGAGAACCGGCCGTCGACGAAGATCAGGCCCGTCTCGCCCACGGTGTCGACCGCCTGCTGGTACGGCTGGATCATGACGTGCCGTCCCTGGGCGAGCAGGTCGAGCGCGTGCCGGATCCCGAGCCCCCTCTCGGTCGCGTCGCCGGACTCGTACCGGCCGGTGCCCTGCGCTCCCGCGCTCACCGTGGGCTTGATCACGAAGTCGCCGTGGGCGGGCATCCGGGTGTGGACGGCGCGCGCGCTGAGGTTGCGGTCCGGGTCCAGCCAGACCGTCGGGATCGTGGGGACGCCGCGCTCCGCGAGCTCGTGCAGGTACGCCTTGTCGGTGTTCCACGCGATGACGTCCGCGGCGTTGAGCAGGTTGGGGACGCTCCGCGCCCACGCGACGAACTCGTCGCGCCGGGGTGCGTAGTCCCACGCCGACCGCACGACGACGAGGTCGTAGGACCCCCAGTCGACGGCCGGGTCGTCCCAGACCACGGGCTCTGCGGCCACGCGACGGTCGGCGAGCGCGGCGACCAGGGGGACGTCGTCGGGGTCGAGGTCCGGCAGCTCCGCGCACGTCACGAGCGCGGCACGGAGACGGCTGGGAGCGATGGGGTCGGTCACGGAACGAGCCTAGCCGCCGGGCGTCAGCCGCGCGGCGTGCGCGCGTACGCGAGGTCGTGGACCACGCGGCCGGCCGCGGTGCCCTTGCGCTCGAAGCCCGTCAGGACGCGCCCCTCGAAGCGCGGCGCCCAGCCGTCGGGCGTCGTCTCGCCGTGGGGCACGAAGCCGTCGGCCGCGACGAGGAGGTCGCGGACCTGCTCGGCGTACGGCTCCCAGTCGGACGCGAACCGGAGCACGCCCCCGTCCACGAGGACGCGCGCCACGAGCCGCAGGAACGCCTCGTCGACGAGGCGCCGCTTGGTGTGGCGGGCCTTGCGCCACGGGTCGGGGAAGAACACCCACACCTCGTCGACGCTCGCCTCGGGCAGCGCTGACGCGAGCACCTCGGGCGCGTTCGCCTGCACGAGGCGGAGGTTGTCGACCCCCGCGGCCGCGGCGCTGCGCGCCGTGTGCGCGAGGCCGGGCTCGTAGACCTCGACCGCGACGAACCGGGTGCCGGGTCGTGCGGAGGCCGCCGTGACCACCGCGTCGCCCTGCCCCGACCCGATCTCGACGACGACGGGCCCGTCGCCCGGAGGCACCGCGGCGAGGTCGAGCACGAACGCGGGGGCGACGGACGTCGACGCCGCGGCGCGCGGCACGTCGACCAGGTAGCGGGGGCGCTGCTCGTCCCAGAGACGCTGCTGCCCGTCGCTCAGACGGCGGCTGCGGCGGACGAAGGAGACCGGCACCGACCGGTGGGACGATGCCGGTCCGGGGGCTGTCACGACGGGCTCGGGCACGGTCCCAGTCTAGGCGGGCGGCCCGATCCGGCGGTCCCGGGGACGACGAAGGCCGCCCGCCCACGAGGGCGAACGGCCTGGTCAGAGGTGGTGCGCCATCAGGGACTCGAACCCCGAACCCGCTGATTAAGAGTCAGCTGCTCTGCCAATTGAGCTAATGGCGCGCGAGAAGAAGAGTAGCAGCCCTGGGGGCCTCTCCGGACCACGGACCTGCGGGCCGGCGCTCCCGGTGGCCGCGCCGCCGTCGGACGCGAGCCCTGCGTCGACCCACGGCCCGGCGGGACGACGAAGGCCGCCCGCCCATGAGGACGAACGGCCTGGTCGAAGGTGGTGCGCCATCAGGGACTCGAACCCCGAACCCGCTGATTAAGAGTCAGCTGCTCTGCCAATTGAGCTAATGGCGCGCGAGAAGAAGGGTAGCAGGACCCGGGCGTGACCCCGAAATCGAATCCCGGGGCTACAGGTAGAGGCCGGTCCGCTCCCCCGTCGCCGGCTGCTCGAAGACGCCGTGCACGTCGCGCTCGCGCAGCAGGACGTAGTCCTTGCCGCCCAGGTCGACCTCGGCACGCTCGTCCGGGTCGAACAGCACCCGGTCGCCGACGTCCACGCGACGGACGTTCTCTCCGACCGCGACGACGCCGCCCCACGCGAGCTTCTTGGGCCCGACCGCGGTCGCGGGGATCACGAGCCCCGCGGACGTCTGGCGCTCGGCCGAGTCGGTCTCCGGGAGGACGAGGAGGCGGTCGTGCAGCATCCGGACGGGCACGTGCGGCTGGTCAGGCGTCTCGGTCGTGGTGCGGGTCTTGCTCACGGGCCCACGGTACCGGCCGCCGGAGAGCCACCCGAAGCCCGTCCACACCCACCAGGGCCAAGCGGTCGCATAGAGTCGCAGCGACCCCACCACCCCAGGAGGACCGATGACCGCGCACCGCCTCGCCGTCGGCGACGACGCGCCCGAGCTCACGCTCCCGACCGCGGACGGCGGCACGTACCGCCTCGCGGACCACCGCGGCCGCCGCGTGGTCGTGTACTTCTACCCGGCCGCCGGGACTCCCGGCTGCACCAAGGAGGCGTGCGACTTCCGCGACTCGCTCGCCTCGCTCCAGGGCGCCGGCTACGACGTCGTCGGCGTCTCGCCTGACGGCGTCGACAAGCTCGCGAAGTTCGTCGCCGACGAGCAGCTCACCTTCCCCCTCGTGAGCGACACCGAGCACACGACGCTCGAGGCGTGGGGCGCCTGGGGCGAGAAGAAGAACTACGGCCGCACGTACACGGGGGTCATCCGGTCGACGGTCGTCGTCGACGAGGACGGCAAGGTCGCGCTGGCGCAGTACAACGTCAAGGCGACGGGCCACGTCGCGAAGCTGCGGCGCGACCTCGGTATCGACCCGCGCTGACACGCGGGCGACCCAGCCCCGGTGTTCCCTTCCTGCAGGCGCGCGACGGTGGTGCCGGAGACGGGAGTCGAACCCGCACGCCCGAGGGCACGGCGATCTAAACGCCGGATGTCTGCCAGTTCCATCACTCCGGCTGGCGGGCGCCAGTCTAGCCGCGTTCACCCGCCGTGCCGCCTTCGCGTCCGCGAGGGTCGAGCCAGCCACGGTTCCTGGCATTCCGCCCGGCAAAGTTCGGTGTCTGTGCGTGGCAGTTCGGGCACAAGAAGCGAAGGTTCGACGCCCGGTTGTCGCGCAGGTCACCGTTGACGTGGTCGACGTGCAGTGTGAGCGGGGCACCCTGCCACCGGCCGTCGCACCCACAGGCCTCGCAGGCATAGTCTCGGCCCACCTCGGCGAGGGCTCGCCGCAGGAGGTGTGGCGGTCTCCGCCGGGTCCGATCGGGGTCTCGCACGAGGACCTCAGCCGACGACAAGCGGTTCGCTCGCAGCTGCGCCCCCTGGTCGCGCCGGAAGTGGCTCGTGTCGACACCGAGCTGTTTGAGCATGCGCCCGATGTGGGCGTGCGTTCCCCCGGCCTCCACGAGCCCGAGGTTCCGTAGAACGCCTGCCACCGAAGTCGCATTCGCAGCCGCCTCGGTGAGGACTTCGGCCGTGTACTTCCTGCGTCGGAAGTGGCTCGTGTCGACGCCCAGCTCTTTGAGTCGCTTGGCGACGTGGCTGTACGAGCCGCTGCGGACCGGCACACCCAAGTAGCGCACCACTCCCGTCAGCGAGTCCGCGTTCGCGGCCGCCTCGGAGAGAACTTCATAGGTGTACTTGCGGTGCGCCATGGTTCGAACGTTAGTTCGAACCGCCGACATGGCCGCGGGCAGCACGACGGCCCGCGACGGACGCCGCGCATCGAGCAGCGTGCCGCGGGCCGTCCTTCGGCCGGCTCAGTTCTGCGGCGCCGCTTCCTTGGCCTTCTCGATCTGGGCGCGCACGTCGTCCATGTCGAGACCGCGCACCTGGTCGATGACCTGCTGCAGCGCGGAGGCGGGCAGGGCGCCGGGCTGCGAGAAGACGAGCACGCCCTCGCGGAAGGCCATCAGCGTCGGGATCGACGTGATCTGCGCCGCGCCGGCGAGCGACTGCTCGGCCTCGGTGTCGACCTTGCCGTAGACGATGTCGGAGTTCTCCTCCGACGACTGCTCGAAGACGGGCGCGAACATGCGGCACGGGCCGCACCACGACGCCCACCAGTCGACGAGGACGATGTCGTTCTCGAGGACGGTCTTCTCGAACGTCTCGCCCGTGAGTGCCTGGGTGGCCATCTGGCTTCCTTCCATCGGGGTTTCCGCCCGATACAGCGGTCCTGACGGTCCCAGTATTCCCGCCGTGCCGCGGACCCGGCCGTGCGCCGTCGGGCACGCGCACGGTAGAACTGGACCCGTGACCGACACCGCCGACCTCCCGCCCGACGACGACTTCCCGCACGAGCACCCGCAACCGGCGGGCTGGCTCTCCCCGGAGGCGATCGCCGCGGCACGCGCCCAGCTGCCCCTCGTCTACGTGGACGCGGTGCCCGTGCGGGTCGACGAGTCGGGCGACGTGGTCGCCGTCGGGCTGCTGCTGCGCGTCAGCCCCACGGGAGCCATGACGCGCGCCCTGGTCAGCGGACGCGTGATGTACCACGAGCGCATCCGGGACGCGCTGCTGCGGCACATCGAGAAGGACCTGGGACCGGTCGCGCTCCCCCTGGTCCCGCCGTCGCCGCAGCCGTTCACGGTCGCCGAGTACTTCCCGACGCCGGGCATCACCTCCTACCACGACCCGCGCCAGCACGCGGTGTCCCTGGCGTACGTGGTGCCGATCAGCGGCGACGCGCAGCCCCAGCAGTCGGCGCTGGACCTCGCGTGGCTCACCCCCGAACAGGCGTGCAGCGACGAGGTGCAGCTGGAGATGCACGGCGGCCAGGGGACGCTGCTGCGCCAGGCGATGGCGCACGTCGGCCGCCTGCCGTGAGCCGGACGGGCGTCGTCCACGGGCGCTGCCCGTAGGCTTGCCGGGCCGACGATCGACGACCCGGAGCCGCCGCATGACCCCCCAGACCCTCCCGACCACCTCGCGGCGCGCCGCCGCGTCCTGGCGCCCGGCGGCTCTCGCGGCGGCGGCCGACGTCGTCTGGGTGCTCGTGTTCGCCGCGATCGGCCGCCGGTCGCACGACGAGCACGAGGGGATCGTCGCGGTCCTGGCGACCGCCTGGCCGTTCCTCGCGGGCGTCGCCGTGGGCTGGCTCGCGGCCCGGGCGTGGCGGCGACCGCTCGCCCTGTGGCCGACGGGCGTGGCCGTGTGGGCGGCGGCCTGGGCGGTCGGGATGCTGCTGCGCCTCGCGACGGACCAGGGCATCGCCCCGAGCTTCCAGGTGGTCGCGGCCGTGTTCCTCGGCCTGGGTCTGGTCGGCTGGCGTGCGCTCGCCGGGTTGGTGTCGCGCCGTCGGCCGACGACGACGTAGCGCGTTTCGCCCGAGGTAGCGCGGACTCCGTGCTACCTCGGGCGACGAGCGCTATCTCGCGGCGGACGCGAGCACGCGGGCGACGTCGGGCGCGAGGGCCCGGAACGCGCGTCCACGGTGGCTGATCGCGTTCTTCTCCTGCGGCGTGAGCTCGGCCGTGGACCGGGTCTCGCCGTCGGGGCGGAACACCGGGTCGTAGCCGAACCCCCCCTCGCCGTGGCGCTCGCGCAGCAGGCTTCCCCGCAGCTCGGCCACGTGCACGATCTCGGTGCCGTCCGGGGTCACGAGAGCGGCCGCGCAGACGAAGGCGGCCCCGCGGTGCTCGTCCGGCACGTCGGCGACCTGGGCGAGCAGCAGGTCGAGGTTAGCGGCGTCGTCGCCGTGCCGGCCGCTCCACCTCGCCGAGAAGACGCCCGGTGCACCGCCGAGCACGTCGACCGCGATGCCCGAGTCGTCGGCGACCGCCGGCAGACCCGTGAAAGCGACCAGCGCACGCGCCTTGATCAGCGCGTTCTCCTCGAACGTCACGCCGTCCTCGACGGGCTCGGGCGCGCCGACGTCGCCCGCCCCCACGACGGCCGCGGGGTCGAGGTCCGCGAGCGCCGGGACCGCGTGCAGGATGTCCCGGAGCTCGCCGACCTTGTGCGCGTTGTGGGTCGCGAGGACGAGGCGGACGCCCGGCGCGCTCACCGGTGGCCCTCGGGCTCGGCCGCGAGCGCCGCGCGCTGAAGCTCCGCGAGGGTCGCGGTGCCGGCGACGGCGAGGTCGAGGAGGGTGTCGAGCTCGGCGCGGTCGAAGGGCGCGTGCTCGGCGGTGCCCTGCACCTCGACGAACGTCCCGGACCCGGTGACGACGACGTTCATGTCGGTCTCGGCACGCACGTCCTCCTCGTAGGGCAGGTCGAGCATGGGCGTGCCGTCGATGATCCCGACGCTCACGGCCGAGACGGAGTCGGTCAGCACGGGCGAGCCGGCGGCGACGAGGCTCGGGCGGATCAGCCCGGAGCGCTGGCCCCAGGCGACGGCGTCGGCGAGCGCCACGTAGGCGCCGGTGATCGCGGCGGTGCGGGTGCCGCCGTCGGCCTGGAGGACGTCGCAGTCGAGGACGATCGTGTTCTCGCCGAGGGCCTTGACGTCGACGACGGCGCGCAGCGAGCGGCCGACGAGACGCGAGATCTCGTGGGTGCGGCCGCCCACGCGGCCCTTGACGGACTCGCGGTCGCTGCGCGTGGACGTGGCGCGCGGGAGCATCGCGTACTCGGCGGTCACCCAGCCCTCGCCGGAGCCCTTCTTCCAGCGCGGCACGCCCTCCGTGAACGACGCCGCGCAGAGCACGCGAGTCCCGCCGAACTCGACGAGGACGCTGCCCTCGGCGGAGTCGAGCCAGCCGCGGGTGATCCGGACGGGGCGGAGCTCGTCGGTGCGGCGGCCGTCGGCACGGAGCGTGGTCGTGGCGTCGGGCGTGGTGTGGGTCGGAGCGGTCATGCCCTCAGCCTAGGGGCGCGTCAGAGCGTGTACGTCGCGCCCGGCGTGGCGAGCCCTACGGGGCCGGGGTAGGCGGACGCGGCCTCGGCGAGCGCCACCTGCGGGTCGTTCCAGGCGGGCAGGTGCGTGAGCACGAGGCGCCTCACGCGGGCGGCGCGGGCCGCGCGTCCCGCCCGGTACCCCGTGAGGTGGATGCCGTCGAGCAGGTCGCGGCCCTCCTGGAACGCGGCCTCGCACAGGAAGAGGTCGGCGCCGCGTGCGGCGCTCGTGAGGCCCTCGCAGGCGTCGGTGTCGCCCGAGTAGACGAGCGTGGCCTGCTCGCCGGGGCGCTCGGTCGACGGTCCCGTGACCCGGACGGCGTACGCCTCGACGGGGTGGCGCACCGGCACGGGCTCGAGCACGAACGGGCCGAGCCGCACGGGACGGTCGGGCGCCCACTCCCGGAACGCGAACACGGAGCGCATGTCCTCGTCGTCGCGGGAGCCGTACGCGTCGGCGAGGCGCCGCTCGGTGCCCGCCGGTCCCCACACGGCGAGCGGTCCGAGGGCCGGGTCGTGCACCACGCCGCGCGTCGGGTGGTACCGCCGGTACACGTAGAGGCCGCACAGGTCGGCGAAGTGGTCGGGGTGGAGGTGGCTGAGCGCGACCGCGTCGACGTCGAACGGGTCGAGGACCCGCTGGAGCGCGCCGAGCGACCCGTTCCCCAGGTCGAGGACGATCGTCCACGTGCGCCCGGACCCGTCCTCGGCCTGGACCGCGTACGACGAGGCGGGCCCGTCCGGTCCGGCGAACGAGCCCGCGCAGCCCACCACGACGAGCCGCATCAGACCTGCTCCACGGCGCGCACCTCGGGGCCGAGGAACCGCCGGGCGAGCTGCTCGAACGGCTGTGCCCCGCCCGTCGAGACGAACCGGTGCTCGGGCGGCCCGGCGTGGGGCGAGCGCTCGAGCCCGTGCGCGACGAGCGTGCGGTACACGTCCCGGGCGGTCTCCTCGGCCGACGACACGAGCGCGACGTCCTCCCCCATGACGTAGGAGATGGCGCCGGTGAGCAGCGGGTAGTGCGTGCAGCCGAGCACCAGCGTGTCGACGCCGACGGCCCGCAGCGGGTCGAGGTACTCGTGCGCGACGTCCAGGACCTCGGGGCCCGACGTGACACCGGCCTCGATGAGCTCGACGAACCTCGGGCACGCGCGCGACACGAGCGAGATGCCGGGCGCGACGGCGAACGCGTCGTCGTAGGCGCGCGACTCGATCGTGGCGCGCGTCCCGATGACGCCGACGTGCCCGGTCCGCGTGGTCGCGGCCGCGCGGCGCGCCGCGGGCAGGATCACCTCGATCACGGGGACGCCCCGGCGCACCGTGTACCGTTCGCGGGCGTCGTGCAGCACCGCCGACGACGCGCTGTTGCACGCGATCACGAGCATCTTCACGCCCTCGTCGACCAGCTGGTCCATGATCGCGAGGGACAGCGCCCGGACGGCCGCGAGGGACTTGGGCCCGTAGGGGCTGTTGGCGGTGTCGCCGATGTAGTGCAGGGACTCGCCTGGCAGCTGGTCGAGGATCGCTCGGGCCACGGTCAGTCCGCCGACACCGGAGTCGAAGATCCCGATGGGCGCGTCGTTCACGGTCCGAGCCTAACGGGACGACGGGGCCGAGCCCGCCACGCACGCGCCCGCGCGCCGCCACGCGGTCTCCGTGGCGAGCCCTGCGACCCGGCGCGGCCGACACCTGGGCCGAGGGTCAGTCGACCGTCCCCGCCTGCTCGAGCGCCCGTGACCGCAGGCCGCGGAGCAGGGCGACGCTCGCGCCGTCGAGCACGGCGCCGCGCGGCAGGGCCGTCGGGACGACGCGGGTCCGCCACGGGGACGACGCCGCGACCCGCTCCTCGACGCGGTCGGCGAGCCGCTCGCCCCCGACGACGGCGACCGGCCCCGCGAGGACGAGCAGCCCCGGGTCGAGCACCGCGAGGACGGGCGCGACGCACTCGGCGACCCGGCGCGCCAGCACGCTCAGGACGGCGTCGTCGGCCAGCGCGTCCGCGAGCGCCTCGTCGGTCGCGGGCCCCGAGCCAGGAGGGACCACCCCGTGCCGGCGGCCGAGCTCCAGGACGGCCGACGCGCCGAGCAGGTGGTGCACGGTCGACGGCTCGACGGCGTCGTCGGCCTCGAGCGACGCCGGGGAGCGCAGGTAGCCGATCTCCCCCGCCGCGCCCGCCGCGCCCCGCACGACGACGCCGCCCAGGTCGGTCGCCAGGCCCACGCCCTGCCCGAGCCACAGGATCGAGAAGCCGTCCTCGCCGCGCGCGGCCCCGTGCTCGCGCTCCGCGAGGGCGGCGAGCTTCACGTCGTTGTCGAGCACGACGTCGCACCCGAGCACCTGGCCGAGGTGATGTCGCACGCCTGTGCCGGGCCACTGCGGGAAGTCCTCCGCGAACCGGAGCGTGTCCGTGGCGGGGTCGACGGCCGCCGACACCCCGACGACGGCGAGCTGCACCGCGTCCCGCGCGACGCCGGCCTCCGCGCACGCGCGGTCGACCAGGGCGACGAACTCGTGCGTGCCGCCGGGGCCGGGCGACCCGCGGTCGACGGTGCGCGGCGCGTCGACGCGGCCGAGCTCGCTGCCGAGGACGTCGAGCACGACCGCCGCGAGCCGGTGCGCCCTGGCGTCCACGGCGACGCCGACCCGGCCGTCGGCGACGAGCCCGTAGGCGACGGCGTCGGGCCCCCGGCCGCCCGACACGCGCGCCACCGGGCCGATCAGTCCCAGGGACTCGAGCCGCTGGACTACCTGCGCGGCCGTCGGCTTCGAGAGTCCGCTGAGCTCGCCGAGCCGGCCGCGCGTGAGCGGACCGTGCGCGAACAGCAGCTCGAGGGCGCGGCGGTCGTTGAGCGCACGGAGCAGGCCCGGCTTGCCCGGCTGGGGCGCCATCACGCCCGGGGACCGGCGGCCGGGCGTCGCCGCAGGTCCGTGAGCATCGCGTCGACGAGCGACTCCTGCAGCCAGCCCGCCGTGACGAACACCGCCCCGAGGAACTGGCGGGACGCGTCGCCGGACTGTCCGTCGTCCGGCTCCTCGCCGTCGTCGGCGGCACCCGCCTCGATCTCGGCGTAGAGCTCCTCCGCCTGGCCGTCCGTCGTCACGCCCAGGCGCGACGCGAGGACCAGCCGCACGTCCGTGAGCGCCGCCGCGGTGTCGCGCGCCGCGTCCCGCCCGACCAGCAGGTCGGTCCGCTCCGCCCGCACGTGCCGGCCCGTCGCGGCCGCGCGTGCGACCTCGTCGTCCAGCAGCAGCTCCGCGAACGCCAGCAGCCGCTTCGCCTTCGCGCCCGCGAGCTCGCCCTGCGTCAGCCTGCGGAACTCCGCCGACACGTCGGGGTCGGTCGACGCCTCGGGCAGCAGCCGCGACAGCGCCGGGTCCTGCGGGGGCAGCGCCTCGGCCTCGAGCGCGCCCCACGGCGCCTCGCCCGCGTCGGGCACCGCGTCCTGCAGCAGCTCGACGACGTCCCCGACGACGTGCGCGAGGACGACCCGTTCCGGCGTGTCGAGCTGGGCGACGTACCCGCGCCGCGTCGCCTTGAACGGCCTCACGCGCCGTCCTTCTGGAGGGTCGCCCACAGGCCGAAGTCGTGCATCGCCTGCACGTCCACCTCCATCCGCTCCCGGCCGCCGTGCGAGACGACGGCGCGCCCCTCCTGGTGCACCTGGAGCATGAGCTGGTTCGCGCGCTCGGTCGGGTACCCGAAGTAGCTCTCGAACACGTACGTGACGTAGCTCATGAGGTTCACCGGGTCGTTCCACACGATCGTCGACCAGGCGTCCGCGACGCGCGCCGCGACGTCGTCGGGGCGCAGCTCCGCCTCGGGGGTCGCCGCCGAGAGCGTGTTCACGTCCACGTCTCCCATGCTAGGGGCTGGCCGGCGCCTCCCGTCCCCGCGGCCCGGTGGTCGGTCGCGCGCATGCCGCGCCCGGTCCGGTGCCCTAGGTTGTGCTCATGGCCACGCTCCCGGGGCTCGACGAGCGCAACGTCGCGCACCGCCCCGAACGACTCTCCACGTACGCCCCCGGGCGTACGTCGCTGCTCACCGACCGGTATGAGCTCACGATGCTCCAGGCGGCTCTCGCGGACGGCACCGCCGACCGGCACTGCGTCTTCGAGGTGTTCACGCGCCGCCTCCCTGCCGGGCGCCGCTACGGCGTGCTCGCCGGCACGGGGCGCGTCCTCGAGGCGCTCGGCGCGTTCCGGTTCGACGCCGACGAGCTCGAGTGGCTGGGGCGCGAAGGCATCGTCGACGACCGCACGCTCGAGTTCCTCGCCGGCTACCGCTTCACGGGCAGCGTCACCGGGTACGCCGAGGGCGAGATGTACTTCCCGCAGTCACCCGTGCTGGTCGTCGAGGGGACGTTCGCCGAGGCCGTGATCCTCGAGACGCTCGTGCTGTCGATCCTCAACTACGACTCCGCCGTCGCGGCGGCCGCGTCCCGCATGACGAGCGCCGCCGTCGACCGGCCGTGCCTCGAGATGGGTGCCCGCCGGGCGCACGAGCAGGCAGCGGTGGCGGCGGCCCGGGCCGCCGTGATCGGCGGGTTCGTCGGCACGTCGGACCTGGAGGCCGGGCGCCGCTACGGGCTCCCCACGATCGGCACGGCCGCGCACGCGTTCACGCTCCTGCACGACGACGAGGAGTCGGCCTTCGCGAGCCAGGTCGCGTCGCTCGGCGGGTCCACGACGCTCCTCGTCGACACGTACGACGTCCGTCAGGGCGTCGAGAACGCGGTCGCCGCGGCCGGGAAGGAGCTCGGCGCCGTGCGCCTCGACTCGGGCGACCTCATGGGGCTCGCCGTCGAGGTGCGCCGCCAGCTTGACGAGCTCGGCGCCACCGACACGCAGATCGTCGTCACCTCCGACCTCGACGAGCACGCCATCGCGGCCCTCGCCTCGGCGCCCGTCGACACGTACGGCGTCGGGACGTCCCTCGTCACCGGCTCGGGCGCCCCCACGTGCGGCATGGTCTACAAGCTCGTGGCGCGGGAGGGCGCCAAC
This sequence comes from Luteimicrobium sp. NPDC057192, assembly GCF_042670205.1. NCBI lineage: Bacteria > Bacillati > Actinomycetota > Actinomycetes > Micrococcales > Luteimicrobium > Luteimicrobium sp. NPDC057192. The sequence continues at coordinate 69,224 of NZ_JBHUWD010000004.1, forward strand.
GGCGTCCTCCAGCCCGTCGCGAAGGCGTCGACGCTCAAGACCAGCGCCGGCGGCCGCAAGGTCGCGGCCCGGCGTCTCGACACGGACGGCCGCGCGGTCGAGGAGCTCGTCGTGACGGGCGACGACCTCGCGCTGCGCTCGTGGGCCGTGCCCGACGACGCGCGCCCCTTGCACGTCCCGCTCGTCACCGACGGCGCCGTCGACACCCGGTGGACCGGGCCGAGCGGCGTCCAGGCGGCCGCTCGCCGCCACGCCGAGTCGCGTGCCGAGCTCCCGCGCGGGGCCCGGCGGCTCTCCGCGGGCGACCCGGCGCTCGACACGGTCACGCTGCGCCTGCCGTAGCCCGGGCCTGTCGGAACCCGGTGAGGGTCGAGGCTCACCTCGTCCTGACAGGTCGCGAGCTCAGCGCTTGCCGACGAACCAGTTCCGCACGAGGGCGACGCGCGCCTCGAGCTGGTCGACGCTCGCCATGGGGACCTCGGGGCCGCCGCAGCGCCGGCGCAGCTCGGTGTGCACGCTGCCGTGCGGCTGGCCGCTCCGCCGCGCCCACGCGGACACGAGCTTCTGGAGCTCCTTGCGCAGCTCGGCGGCACGCCGGTGGTCGAACGCGGCCCGCTCGCGCGCCGCAGCCTCCGCGTCGGGGGCCGCGGCCCGGCCGCCGGCCTGGCCCGCCTGCCGCTCGCGCAGCAGCGTCGTGACCTGGTCGGCGTCGAGCAGACCCGGCAGCCCGAGGAAGTCGAGCTCCTCCGCCGAGCCGACCTCCGCCCCCGTGCCGAACTCTCCGCCGTCGAACAGCACGCGGTCGAACGTCGCCTGCGCCTCGAGCGCCTTGAAGCTCGCCTCGAGCCCGTCCGGCCCGACCGCGTCCGGAGCGTCCTGCAGCCGGTTCGCCTCGGCCAGGAGACCGTCCTCGAGGCCGTTCTCGTCCTCGCCCGACGACGGCCGGTCCAGCGCGTGGTCGCGCTCGTCCTCGAGGGACGCCGCGAGCGCGAGGAGCTGCGGCACGCTCGGCAGGAAGACCGACGCGGTCTCGCCGCGACGCCTGGCCCGCACGAACCGTCCGACGGCCTGCGCGAAGAACAGCGGGGTCGCAGTGCTCGTGGCGTAGACGCCCACGGCGAGCCGTGGCACGTCGACCCCCTCCGACACCATGCGGACCGCGACCATCCAGCGCGAGTCCGAGGACGAGAACTCCTCGATCCTCCCGGACGCGCCGTCGTCGTCGGACAGGACGACCGTGGGCGCCTGGCCGGTGATGCGCCGCAGGTGCGCGGCGTACGCGCGGGCGTCGGACTGGTCCGTGGCGATGACGAGCGCACCGGCGTCCGGCACGGAGCGCCTGACCTCCGTGAGGCGCGTGTCCGCCGCCTGGAGGACGGACGGGATCCACTCCCCCTCGGGGTCGAGGGCCGTCCGCCACGCCTGCGCCGTCATGTCCTTGGTGAGGGCCTCGCCGAGCGTCGCCGCGACCTCGTCGCCCGCCCGCGTGCGCCAGCGCATCTGGCCCGAGTAGGACAGGAAGATCACCGGCCGCACGACGTGGTCGCGCAGCGCCTCCCCGTACCCGTACGTGTAGTCGGCGCGCGAGCGCCGCACGCCGTCCGGCCCCTGCTCGTAGCGCACGAACGGGATCGGCGAGGTGTCCGACCGGAACGGGGTGCCGGTGAGCGCCAGACGCCGCGTCGCCCCGTCGAAGGCCTCGCGGACGGCGTCGCCCCAGCTCAGCGCGTCGCCGCCGTGGTGCACCTCGTCGAGGATGACGAGCGTGGGCGCCGCCTCCGTCCGGGCGCGGTGCAGCGCGGGCTTACTGGCGATCTGCGCGTACGTCAGCGCCACGCCGTCGTAGTGCGCGCCGTGCCGGCCCTGGCTGTTCTTGAACGACGGGTCCAGGTGGATCCCGACGCGCGCGGCCGCGTCCGCCCACTGGTGCTTCAGGTGCTCGGTCGGCGCCACCACCGTGACGCGCCGGACCACCCGCTGCTCCAGGAGCTCGGTCGCGATGCGCAGCGCGAACGTCGTCTTGCCGGCGCCGGGCGTCGCGACCGCGAGGAAGTCGCGCGGCGACTGCTCGCGGTACGACTCGAGCGCGGCCGCCTGCCAGGCACGGAGCTTGCCGGCCGTGCCCCACGGGGCGCGGCGCGGGTACGCCGGGCTCAGCTGCTCCGCGGCGAACGTCGACGCGGCCTGAGGGCCGGCGGGGGCGTGCGGAGCGAAGAGCGAGGGCTGCTCAGCGGCTGGACGATCACTGGCTGGACGAGAGGACGGGCGGGTGCGGGAGCTCTCGTTCGCCGTCACTTGCCGCCTCTGCCCCCAAAGAATCCCTTGCGCCCGGAGCCGCCGCCCGAGCCCTTGCCGTCGCCCGAGCCTCCGTCGCCGTCCTGCGGCTCGCGGAGACCGTCATAGATCTCCTGGCAGACCGGGCAGACCGGGAACTTCTTCGGGTCGCGGCCCGGCACCCACACCTTGCCGCACAGGGCGATCACGGGAGCGCCCGTGACGGCCGACTCGAGGATCTTCTCCTTGCGCACGTAGTGCGCGAACCGCTCGTGGTCCCCGGGCTCCGTGAGCTCGCGGGTCTCCTCGCGCTCGAGCACCGCCGTGGACGATCCGCCGGACGGGTCGTCGTACGCGGGCTGGGGGCTGGAGAGCGGTTCGGTCATGGTCTAGATCCTACGTCGGGGCACCCTCGCTCACTTCGCGTTGAGGGTGTCCTCGATCTCCTTGTCGAGCTTCTTGGCGATGGCCGGGACGTTCCCGCCCGCCGCGATCTGGGAGAACGCCGTCTGGAGGTACTTCTTGGACTCGACGGTCGCCCAGTTCGGCGAGGCGGGGGTCAGGATCGCGGTCTGGGCGGCGCGCGCGCTGGACAGCGTGAGCGCGTCCTGCGGGAGGTTCGCCGACGACGAGATGCGCGCCGGGATGAACGCGTTGAGCGCCATGAGGTCCTGGTAGCCGGGAGACGTCATGATCTTGAGCACCTGGTAGGCGAGCTCCGGGTTCTTCGACTTCGCCGCCACGCCCAGGTTCGACCCGCCCGCGAACGTCGCGGCGACCGAGCCCTTCTCCTTGCCGGGAAGCGTGAAGACGATCTGGTCGTCCGGGTTGCCCCAGGTCTTCTTGCAGCCGCCGTCCTTGGGCGACGACGCGAGCTGCGCCGCCTGCCAGGTCTGTCCCGAGAAGTAGCCGACCTTGCCCTGGCAGAACTTCTCGACCGCCTTGGTCTCGTCCGCGTCCGCCGGGCCGACCTTCTGGCTGTTCGCCTGCTTCATGACGTTCTGCGCCTGGACGAGCCCGACGATCCCGCCCGACGTCGAGAAGCCCGCCTTCCAGGTGCCGTCGTCCTGCTGCTGGGCGATGTAGCCGCCGTTCTCCCAGACGAACGGCATGACGTCGTACCAGTCCATGCCCGGCAGGTAGATGCCCGACCGGTCCTTCTTCTTGAGCTTGGACCCGGCGGCGACGTACTCGGCCAGCGTCTGCGGGACGGTCTCGCCGACGATCTTGCTCGAGCCCATGACGATGCGGCCGGCCGAGTAGTAGGGCGGCGCGTAGAAGCGGCCGTCGTAGGACCCGATCTCCACGAAGCCTGGGAGCAGGTCGTCGCCGCCGAGGTCCTGGTACTTGTCGGTCAGGTCGAGCAGGGCGCCCGTCGCGGTGAAGCCCGGGGTCTGGGTGTTCCCCATCTCGACGACGTCGGGGATCTTCCCCTTCCCGTCGATGAGCTCCTTCTGGTAATCGTCCTGGTACGTGCCCCACGCCTCGTCGGCGAAGACCAGCTTGTTGCCGGGGAACTTCGACTCGAACGTCGCCTTGAGGTAGTCGTTCGCGGGCTTCTGGGCCGCCGACGGCGCGATCAGCGTCACCGTGATCGTCTGGCCGGTCGGGTACACCGTCGTGTCGCCGGCGTCCGCCTTGCCCGACGAGCACGCCGACAGGACGAGGCCCGACGCGGCGAGCACGGCCACGAGCGGGGCGGCCGCACGCCGCGGCCGCGAGGTGAGGTGATGGGACGACACGGACGGGTCCTCTCGATCGTGCTCGGCATGCTCGACCCGCGCGCGGACGAACGGACGGCGGGCACAGCCTACAAGGTGGTCACGGGGTGTGGGAGCGGTCCCACGGGGTTTTACAGCCCCTGCCACCCGGGCTTCGACGCGAACGTCTGACGGTAGTAGCCGGCGAGCTGCAGGCGGCTCGCCGCGGCGTCGTCGACCAGGACGGTCGCGTGCGGGTGCATCTGCATGATGGTCGCGGGCCAGAGCGCGCTCACGGCGCCCTCGGCGAGCTGGTGCACGGCCTCGGCCTTGCCCCTGCCCGTGGCGAGCAGGACCAGGTGGCGCGCCGACATGATCGTCGCGAGCCCCTGCGTGAGGCAGTGGTGCGGGACCTTGTCGATGTCGTCGTCGAAGAAGCGCGCGTTGTCCTCGCGCGTCTGCTGGGTCAGCGTCTTGATGCGCGTCCGCGACGCGAGCGACGAGCCGGGCTCGTTGAACGCGATGTGACCGTCGGTACCGATCCCGAGGATCTGCAGGTCGACACCGCCGGCCTGGGCGATCGCGTCCTCGTACGCGGCACATGCCGCGGGCAGGTCGTCGGCGAGTCCGTCGGGGCCCTGCACGGCGCCCGGGGCGAAGTCGACGCGGGACGCGATCTCTGTCTCGATCACGTTGCGGTACCGCTCGGGGTGGTCGGCGGGCAGGCCGACGTACTCGTCGAGCATGAACGCCCGCGCACGCCCGAAGGAGAGCCCCTCCTCCGTGTGCCGGCGGGCCAGCTCGTCGTAGACCTTCAGCGGGCTCGACCCGGTCGCGAGACCGAGGACGGCGTCCGGCTTGGCCCGGACGAGCTGCTCGACGGCGTCCGCCGCGAGCCGCGCGAGCTCCTCGGCCGGTGCGATGACAACTTCCATGACTGCTCCAGTTCGCTCGGTGGTCGGTGCGTCGCTACTCGCTGCGAAGCCCGGCGAGGGCCGCGCCCACGGCCGCGATCGGCACGTCGGACGGCGCCAGCGTGACACGGTCCGCGATGTGCAGGCTCTCCAGGAACGGCGACGTGGCCGCCTGCTCGGTGAGCGCCTCGCGCAGCGCGTCGAGCAGCGGCGCGCCCACGCCCGTGACGCCGCCGCCGACGACGATGCGCCGCACGTCGTACGACAGCACGATGATGCGCAGGCACTCGGCGAGCGCGACCGCGAAGTCGTGCCGGATCTCGAGCGCGCGCGGGTCCCCGGCCGCGGCGGCCTGGAAGACCAGCAGGGGTGCGGGGACGTCGGACGTGGTCGGCCAGCGCCGAGCGAGCGCGCTGCCGCTCGCGTACAGCTCGATGCACCCGCGCTGCCCGCACGCGCAGACCGGCCCGTCGGGGCGGATCGGGATGTGCCCGACCTCGCCGGCCGCGCCGCTCGCGCCGCGCCGCAGCTCGCCCCCCAGGACGACGCCCGCCGCCATCCCCGTCCCGAGGGCCAGGTAGGCGAGGTCGTCCGCGTCCGGGCCGAGCGCGAAGGACGCGCCCAGCGCCGCGACGTTGAGGTCGTTGTCGACGTGGACCGGCACACCGCCGAGCTCGGCCGCGATCCGGTCCGCGAGCGGGAACTGGTCCGCGTGGATCCCGAGGTTCACGGCGTGGTGCACCGATCCGGTCTCGGGGTCCACGAGGCCCGGCACCCCGACGCCGACCGCACCGATCTCCCGGAGATCCAGGTCCGCGGCGGCGGCGAGGCGGCGGACGACGTCGGACGCGGACCGCACCACGCCGTCCCCGCCGCGGATCGTCGGGAGGCGGACCGAGTCCACGACCGTGCCGTCCGCGGCGAGGAGGACGCCGAGCACCTTGGTGCCGCCGATGTCCAGCCCGACCGCGAACGTGCCAGGTCGCTGCTCCGCCTCGCCGTCCCCGATCGTCTCCGCGTAGGTCTCGTCGAACGAGGCAGAGATGCTCACGTCAGCCCTTCACCGCACCCGCGGACATCCCGACGACGAGCTTGCGCTGGATGATCATGAAGAAGACCACCACCGGGATCGAGAAGATCGTGGACGCCGCCATCTGGCTCGCGTAGTCGGTCACGCCGTTCGGGTTCGTGAACGAGACCAGCCACACGGGGAGGGTGTACATCGACTGGTCCTTCATGAAGACGTAGGCCGTGAGGTACTCGTTCCAGGCCGTGACGAACGCGAACACGCTGGTCGCGATGACACCGGGGGCCACGAGCGGGAAGAGCACGCGCCACAGGATGGTCCACGTGTTCGCACCGTCGACGGCGGCCGCCTCCTCGAGCTCCTTCGGGATCGCGACGAAGAAGCCTCGCATCACCCAGATCGAGAAGGGCAGCACCGCGCCGACGTAGGCGAGGATCAGGCCGATGTACGTCCCGAGAAGGTCGATCTGGTTGAAGACGAGGAACTGCGGGATGAGCAGCGCCGTGCCGGGGAGCATCTGCACGACCAGGATCGCGATGAGGATCGTGCGGCGTCCGCGGAACCGGAACCGCGAGAGGGCGGCCGAGGCGAAGAAGGCGATGGCGATCGAGACGATCAGCGTCGCGCCGACCACGATGACGGAGTTCTTGAAGTTCGTGAGGAAGCCGGACTTGGAGAGCGCGGCGACGAAGTTGTCGAGCGTCGGGTGCTGCGGCAGGAACTCGGGGGTCGCGCTCAGGACGTCGCCCGACGGCTTGAACGCCGTGATGACCATCCAGTAGACGGGGAAGACCCAGACGATGCTGGCGATGATCGCGATGATCGTGCTGCCGGTACGGCGACGACGAGGGCGCCGGCGCCGGGGCGGCGCGCTCGCGGCCGGCTCGTCGACGACGCCGACGGGCGCGGAAGTGCTGGCGGTGGTCACAGGTCCTCCCCGGAGCGGAGCAGCCGGCGGATGTAGATGCCGCTGAAGATCATGAGCAGGACCGTCGTCACGACGGCGATCGCCGAACCGGAGCCGATCTTGAAGCTCACGAACGCGGTCTTGTACGTCCAGATGCCGAGGGTCGACGTCGTGTTGTCCGGGCCGCCCTGCGTCACCAGCCAGATCTGGTTGAAGATGTTGAAGTCCCAGATCATCGAGAGGATCGTCACGAGCAGCAGCGTCGGCGCGAGGAACGGCAGCGTGATCTGGCGATAGATGCGCCACTCCCCCGCCCCGTCGAGCCGGGCGGCCTCGTAGTACGAGGGGTCGATCTGGCTCTGCGCCGCGTAGAGCGTGAGCGCGATGAACGGCACCGCCTGCCACACGACCAGCAGCCAGATGCAGAGGAAGCCGAGCCAGGTGTTGTTCGCCCAGTTCGTCTGCGTCATGTCACCGAAGATGTGCAGCTTGGTGAGGAGCCAGTTCACGACGCCGTAACCGGGCTGGAAGAGCCAGTTCCAGACCTGCGACGAGGCCACGTTCGGCATCGCCCAGGCGAAGATCAGCGAGATGGTCAGCACGTACCGCATGAACGTGCCGAGCCGGAGCAGCAGGGTCGAGAAGAGCATCCCGATCCCGATGCTTCCGAGCACCAGCGCGGCGGTGAAGAACACCGTGCGGGCGAGCGCCTTCCAGAAGTCCGGGTCGGCGAAGATGTCGGTGTAGTTCGAGACGCCGACCGACTCGTAGGCACCGGTGAAGAGCGTGCGCTGGTTCATGTCGGTGAACGACATCAGGACGAGCAGGACGATCGGCGTGACGACCAGGGCGATCATGATCAGACCGGCCGGGGTCACGAGGAGCCAGGGGGCGAGGTTCGAGCCACGCTGGCCCGGGCGGCGAGAGCCGCGCGGCTGCCGTGACGTCTGGTGCGTCACGGCAGCCGCGCCCTCGCCTGCGACGGAGGTCGCAGTCGGGGTGTTCATCGAGGTTCTCCTACTGGGCTCTCGCGCGGGGAGAACCCGATGGGTGAGGCTGGATCAGCCGTTCAGCGTGCTGTTGATGGTGTCGTCGGCCGCCTTCGCCGCGTCCTCCACCGACTTGCTGCCGGACGCGACCGAGGAGAACAGACCCTCCATGACCTTGTTGCCCTCGATGGTGGCCCAGTTCGGCGAGCTCGGCACCGACTTCGTGGCGCCGGCACCGTCGTAGAAGCCCTTGGTCGAGTTCGGGTCGGCCGAGGCCGCCGCGGTCGCGGCGAGCTCCGTCGTGTTCGGGATCCAGACCTTCGAGATCATGGTCTGGACGTCCTGGCCGGCGGCGATCTTGGTCCACGCGAGCGCGAGGTCCTGGTTCGCGGACTTGGCCGCGATGCCCCAGACCTCACCGCCACCGAAGTTCGGGGCGGGCTTGCCGTTGGAGCCCGGGAGCGCGAAGGTCCCGAGGTCCTCGGCCTTGATCTTGCCCTTCGACGACGTCACGACCGCGCCGGCGTCCCAGATCGCGCCCATCATGGTCGCGGTCTTGCCGTCGGCCATCACCTGGTCCTCGTTCGGCTTGTCCGTGTTGAGCGTCGCCGAGGCCTTGGTGGAGTAGGCGTTCTGGAAGGCCTTGAACTCGTTCAGGCCCTTGAGCGACTCGGCCGAGGAGAACGTCCCCGTCCACTTGCCGTCGGCCTGGGTGGCGATGTCGCCGCCCGCGTCCCACACCCAGCTGAGGCCCGCGTACCAGAACTGGCCGGGCAGGTAGAACGCCGAGAAGTCGGACGCCGTGTTCTTGGCCTTGATCTTGTCGAGGTCGGCCTTGAGGTCCGCGTAGGTGGTCGGCTCCTCGGTGACGCCCGCGTCCGCCCAGATCTTCTTGTTGTAGATCACGGCGCGGTTGCCCACGAACGACGGGACGGCGTAGAGCTTGCTGTCGTAGGTCGCGGGGGCCGAGAGCGACTCGAGCCAGGTGCCACCCTGCGCGAGGTCGTCCTTGTACGCGGTGAGGTCGGCGAGGCCGCCCGTCGCGGCGTAGCCGGCGACCTGCGTGTTGCCGATGTCGATGACGTCCGGGGGCGTCGAGCTGCTCAGAGCCGTCGTCAGCTTGGTGCCGATGCCGTCCCAGGCCTGGGACTGCACCTTGACCTGGGCGCCCGTCTCGGCCGTGAACTTGTCGTTGATGGCCTTCATGACGTCGTCCGAGTAGTCGCCCTGCATGGCCCAGACCGTGAGGGTCTTGCCCTTGCCGTCGACCGTGCCGATCGTCTTCTGCGCGCTCGCGCCGTCGGTCTTGTTGTCACCGCTTCCGCTGTCGCCGTCGCTGGAGCAGGCGGCCAGGCTCAGTGCGGCGACGGCAGCGAATGCGCCGATCGCCAGGGTGCGTGTCTTCTTCAACGCGTCTCCTTGAGTTGTGCGCGGGTGCGCATTCTGGGCTTCCGTCCGGTGCCCACTGCGATGGGCTCTCCGCACGGCGGGGTGCAGGTCCGAGCCGCGAGCGGCACGGACGGTGCGTGGTGAACCGACGGGGTCATGCGACCCCCATCTGGTTCGCGAGCACGAGGACGGCCGCGCCTGCGAGCACGTCGTCCTCGCCGAGCGACGCCATCTCGAGCCGGAGCTCGCTGGTGATGGCGGGCATCGTGCGCTCCCGGATGGTCGCGAGAGCGGCCTCGCGCAGCGGCCCGTCGAGCAGGTCCGCGGGACCGCTCAGCAGGACGTCCACGAGGTCGAGCGTGCTGATGACCGGCACCAGTGCCGTTCCGAGCAGCACGCCGACCGAGGCGAGGGCCGCCTCGGCAGACTGGGGGTCGAGCCCGTCGAGCGCGCGGCGCAGGGCCGGCGCGGCGAGGACGGTCTCGAGGCAGCCGGTGCGCCCGCAGGCGCACCGCTCGCCACCGTCGGTGACGACGGTGATGTGGCCGATCTCGCCGGCCGCGCTCCGGCGACCGCGCAGGGGTGCGCCGTCGATCATGACGCCCGCGCCGACGCCCTCGCCGACCGTGATGACGAGGAGACCGTCCCCGTCGGCGCCGCCGAACGTGTACTCGCCGAGCGCGGCGATGTTGGCGTCGTTCGCGACGTGCACGGGCAGCCCGAGCCGCTCGGACAGGTCAGCCGCCAGCGGGACGCCGTACCAGCGGCGGTTCGGGGCCTCGATCACGACGCCGTCCGCGTCGATGACGCCGGGCGAGCCGATGCCGACGCCGATGACGGGCTGGGTCGCGCTCGCGATGAGCAGCCGCGCGAAGCGGGCGAGGAGGTCGACCATGTCCGCGCCGGTGCGCCCCTCGATGGGCAGCTCCTGGCGGTGGACGAAGTCGCCCGTGAGGGTCGAGACGGCGCCGTGCATGACCGCGCCGTCCGTGAGGTCGACCGAGACGATCTGGAAGGCGTCGGTGCGCATCCCCACGAGGATCGCGGGCTTGCCGACGCGCTGGCCGGGGCGGACGCCGAGCTCCTCGACCAGACCTTCGGAGATGAGGGCGGCGACGAGGTCGGAGATGGTCACGCGGGTGAGTCCGGTGGCTCGCGCGAGGTCGGCGCGCGACGTCGGTCCCTCGTGGAACAGGTGGCGCAGGACGAGCGAGCGGTTGTGTGCCCGAGCGTGCTCAGGGAGCACCTTGGTGCTCGGACGGAGCGAGCTCCCGAGCCCTCTCCGTGGCGCTCCCGCGCCGGTGACCGTCGTCGTCATAGCGGTTAGTAGACCCTCCTTACGAAGCGGCGTCAACTTTTGCCCGGTGACTGTGTCCATTCCGTAACCTTGCGGCTCACCGGGTCGCGGCACCCAGCACGTCCGCCTGACGAGCCGCCGTCCGGACGGCCGGGCGAGGCCCAGGTCACGACTTGCTCACGGCTGTGCGTGAGCACGCTCACAGGGCTGCCCGCGGCGCGCCCGTCTGCCTAGGCTGACGTCACGCGACACGCCGGCACGCCGCCGGGCGGCCACGACCCGGAAGGGAGCACCGTGCCCCACGCCCCTGCCCAGCCCCGACCCGTCCCCGAGCTCGCCGCGTACCGTCGCCGGATCGGGCGGCTCACCGAGGTCGGCCCGGGCCCGCACGACGGACGACAGGTCGGGCACGTCGTGACCCGGGTGGTCGCCCACTGGGACACCGTCGGACCCCACGGCTCCCCCGTGCACGTGAACCCCGTCGAGCGCCTCGAGTGGCGCGTCCACTTCGACGACGCACGCCCCGAGGTCTACTACGACGACGCCACGGTCTGCGGCACGTCCGCGCTCGAGGGGCTGCGCAACGGTCGCCTGCGGCTGGGCGGACGCGAGCTGCACGTCGCCTGGCTCGACGGCGACGAAGCCGCGGCAGCATGGAGCACTCTCGGCTGGTAGCACATGGGCAGTCGTCCCCATGGCTTCGAGCGCCCACCCTCGCTACGTTGAGCGCCGCCCCTCACGAACACCCGTGACGGGCCCACCCCTCACGCAGGAGGCACCACGACGATGAGGTCCATCCACCGCGCGGCAGCGACCGCCCTGATCGGCGCGCTGACCGCCGCCGGCTCGCTGCTCGCCGTCCCCACCGCCCAGGCCGCGTCCGGGCACTGCACGTCGACGACCATCTCGGCCAGCGCCCGGGTCACCTACTGCTCGTACGCCACGGGCTCGGCGAAGCACTTCAAGGTCGCGGACTCGGACGGCGTCTACAACAGGACGAGCTCGACGGCCACGCTCAAGTGCACCATCACGAAGCGCGCCACCGTGTCGGCATCCCTGTCGACGACCGTGTCGGCGAGCGTGAAGGCGGGCATCGTGGCCGAGGCCAAGGCCGAGGTCGGCACCACGCTCTCGGGCTCGGTGTCCACGGAGAAGTCGATCGAGGTCGGCGTCAAGGTCCGTCCGCACAAGACCGTCCTGTGCCAGCGCGGCATCTACTACTACACGGTCAAGGGCAAGACCGTGAAGACCGTCCAGTCGCTCGTCACCGGCAAGAAGTCGTCGTCCACGACGCTGTGGACGTACAAGGCGCCGTCGTCCAAGGCCTGGCGCCTCATCGAGCAGTGAGCGCACGCCGCGCAGCGGCCCCGTGACGCACGAAGAGCCCGTCCGAGCGAACTCGGACGGGCTCTTCTACACGGGTGGAGGTGCGGGGAATCGAACCCCGGTCCGGTGACGCAGATCCAGGACTTCTCCGGGCGCAGTCTGCTGTCGTTTTTCTCGGCCCCAGCACTCACGCAGACAAGGTGCTGACGGGCTCAGTCAACTAAAAGTCCCTGTTACGCCGTTGACGTGCGCAGCAAGCAGTGGCTCTCTAGATGACGCCAGGAACCGGGGCGAGAGCATCCCCGGGCTGACGGACTTCGAAGCCTCGCTCAGGCGGCGAGTGCGAAGTCGGTGCGCTTGGAATCGGCACCTATGGGTTTGCAGGCATCGTTAACGAGATAAGCCTGCGTTCTCGGCCCGCTTCTCCTCGAAGCACGACCACCGTCGAAACCGATCACCCCCGTGTGCAGTTGTCAACGCCCGGCTCCCGGAGGAGCCCGACGACGACGCACGCCGGAGCGTGCGTGACAAGCCTACGGGATGAACGGCGCGCCCGGCACGGGTATTCCGTACCGGGCGCGGACGACGACGCCGCGGGGCGTCCTGGGGCGGCTCAGAGCTTGCCGCGGCTCACCGAGTCGACGAAGAGCCCGGCGGCGATGCCCACGAGCCAGGTGTCCTTCGCCAGGCCGATCCCCTGCGGCGACGGACGGACGCTCCCGTCCCGCGTCGCACCCGGCGTCTTGACGTACAGGCCCACCAGGCCGCCCGAGAAGACGCCCAGAGCGAGCGAGACCAGCGCCGTCGGGATGAACGGCACGATCAGCGCCACCCCGAGGGCGATCTCCGTGTTCGACAGCGTCCGGACGAACCTCGCCGGCTCCCAGTCCGCGAGGAACGGGTACGCGGCGGCGGCCTGGCCGTGGAGCATCGCGGCGTGCTCGTCGTCGACGCTCCGCTTGTCGAGCCCGGAGCTGAGGATGAACGCGCCGGCAGCGAGCCGTGGGAAGAGCTGGTGCAGCTTGATCATGCTGCCAACGTACGGCGCTGCGTCCGATTCGTCACCCGGTGCGGCCGGTCGGCGTGCCGCCCCTGCCGAAGCGCTCGAGGCCTCAGGCGAGCTCGCGGTGGCGCATGGCCCGCTGCGCCTCCATGGAGTCCTGCCGCTCCCGGAGGGCCTGCCGCTTGTCGTACTCCTTCTTGCCTCGCGCGAGCGCGATCTCGACCTTGGCGCGGCCGTCGAGGAAGTAGAGCTGGAGCGGGATGATCGTCTGCCCCTTCTCGCGCGTCTTGGCTTCGAGGCGGTCGATCTCCGAGCGATGGAGCAGCAGCTTCCGCTTGCGCCGGGGCGCGTGGTTGGTCCAGGTGCCCTGGGAGTACTCGGGCACGTACACGTTCTCCAACCAGGCCTCGCCGCGGTCGACGAGGACGAACCCGTCGACGAGCGACGCGCGGCCCTGCCGCAGCGCCTTGACCTCGGTGCCGCTCAGCACGATGCCGGCCTCGAAGACGTCGTCGATGACGTAGTCGTGACGGGCCTTGCGATTGCTCGCGACGACCTGGCGGCCCGTGTCCTTCGGCACCGTGCTCAGCTCCTGACGTGAGGCGGCGCCTGGTGCGCCGACCGACCCACCAGCCTACGGGACTCTCCTGGCGCGAGGCCCGCGTTTTGTCCGTCGGCGAACGCGTCAGGGCAGGAACGGCATCGGGTTCGTGAAGCTGCCGTCGAGCATCACCTCGAAGTGGAGGTGGCAGCCGGTGCTCAGCCCGTACGTCCCCGCGTGGCCCACGGTCTGGCCCTGGGTGACGTGCTGGCCGTCCCGGACCACGTAGTTGACCATGTGGTTGTACGTGGTGAAGAGCTCCTTCGACCCGTAGGAGCCGTTGTCGACGACGACCCGGTTCCCGTAGCCGCCGAGCCAGCCCGCGTACACGACCGTCCCCGAGGCGGCCGCCTTGATGGGCACCCCGCACGGCGCGTGGAGGTCCACGCCCGAGTGCAGGCGCCACACGTGGAGGATCGGGTGCAGGCGCATCCCGTACGACGACGTCACGTACGTGTTGGAGACGGGCCAGGCGAGGCGCCCGGCCGACACGTTCGCGCTGCCGCCCGAGGACCCACCGCCGCCCGACGAGCCTCCGGACGAACCACCGCCGCCCGACGAGCCCGAGTTCTTCTTGCGCTCCGCCGCCCGCTTCTTGGCGAGCTCCTCCTGCCGCTTCTTCTCCGCCGCCGCCCGGGCGGCGTTGCGTGCCTTGATCTGCTGCGCGAACACGGCCACCTGGTGCTGCGCGGCCGCGGTGTCCGACTCGTTCTGGTCGAGCGACGCCTGCGCGGCCTTCTTCTCCTTCTCGACGACCGCGGCCTTCGCCTTCTTCTGCGTCTGCAGCTGGTCGAGCGCGGCCTTGCGCTCGGCCGCAGCCTGCTGCGCCGCCTGCGCCTCCTTGACCTTCTGGTCGGCCTCGGCCTTGAGGTCCGCGACCTGCCGACGCACCGCCTCGAGCCGCACCGAGCGGTTCTTGGCGACCGCCTCGGTGTCCTGCAGCGACCGGAGCTCGCGCGACTGGGTCCGCGAGACCGTCTTGGCGAGCGCGTAGTCGTCGACGAACTGCTGCGTGCTCTGGGCGCCCGTGACGACCCCCAGGCTCGTCAAGGCGCCGTCGCCGCGCATCGACCGTCGTGCCATGGCCGCCACGTCGTCGTGGGCCGCGGCGACCTGCGTCGCGCCCTTCGCGACCTGCGCCTCGAGCGCCTTCTCCTGGGCCTGGGCGTCCGCGAGGCGCTGGGCGAGGAGCTGCTGGGCGCGCTGCGTCGACTCGACCTTCCCGTTCGCGACGTCGAGGTCGGCCTGCGCGACCGGGATCTTCGCCTCGATCCCCTTGAGCTCGAGGTAGACCTTCGACAGCGTCGCCGACGTGTCCTCGAGCTCGGACCGGAGGTTCTCGTTCTTCGCCTCGAGCGCCTTCTGCTTCGCGACCGCGGCGGCGCGCCGGTCGTCGAGGTCGTCGGCGTGGGCCGCCATGGCCGACCCCGCGAGGAGCGTCGCACCCACCGCGGCGGCGAGCGAGCGCATCAACCAGAGCCGCGTCGTCGGGCGCGCGCTCGAGGAACCGGGGGAACGGGTCAGGTCTCGCATCTCACACCCTCGTGTAGCGGCGCAGGGTCAGCACGCTGGCCAGGGCCGCGAGCACCACGGCGATCGCGAGCAGGACCGGCGCGATGGTCAGGACGTCGCGTTCGGTGACGTAGGGAGCCCAGGTGACCGAGCGCGCGAGCCAGTCGTCGACCAGGTACTTCACCGCCAGCCACAGGCCGCCGATGGCCAGGCACGCGCCCAGCAGCGCGGAGATCGCGCCCTCGAGCATGAACGGCAGGTGCACGAACCAGTTGCTCGCGCCCACGAGCCGCATGATCCCCGTCTCACGACGGCGGCTCATCGCCGACAGGCGGATGGTCGTCGTGGTCAGCAGGACGGCCGCGAGCAGCATCACCGCGGCGAGCCCGGCGGACAGGTAGGACGCCCGGTTCAGGGCGAGGAACAGCGAGTCGAAGATGCGGCGCTCGTCCTGCACGTACTCGACGCCCGGGCGCCCCGTGACGACGTCGGCGACGACCTGGTACTGCGAGGGGTCCTTGAGCTTGATCCGGAACGACGCCTGCATGTCGTCCTGCGTGAGCTGCGTGCCGTTGTAGCCGTCGGGGTACCGCGACTGGAACTCCTTGAACGCCTCCGCCTTCGACTCGAACTGCACCTTCTCGACGAGCGGCGCCACGGTCGGCGACTTCATGAGCGCGGACAGCGCGTCGACCTGCTGCTGGGTGGCCTCGCCGCTCGAGCAGCCCGCCTCGGTCGAGCCCTGCGGGCACAGGAAGACCGACACCTCGACCTTGCCGTACCAGTCGTCCTGCAGCTTGCCGATCTGCATCTGCAGCAGCGCGGCCGCACCCACGAACGTGAGCGACACGAACGTCACGAGCACCACCGCGACCACCATGGTCACGTTGCGGCGCAGTCCTTGGCCGATCTCCGACAGGACGTACTGGAACCTCACGCGATGCGCTCCGATCCGTACGCGCCACGCGACTCGTCGCGCACCACCTCGCCGGTCTTGAGCTCGATGACCCGCTTGCGCAGCTCGTCGACCATCTCGTCGTCGTGCGTGGCCATGACCACCGTCGTGCCGTTGCGGTGGATGCGGTCGAGCAGCCGGGTGATGCCGAGGGACGTCGTCGGGTCGAGGTTCCCTGTCGGCTCGTCGGCGAGGAGGATCGGCGGGCGGTTCACCATCGCGCGGGCGATCGCGACGCGCTGCTGCTCGCCGCCCGACAGCTCCTCGGGCAGGCGCTTCTCCTTGCCGTCGAGGCCGACGAGCTCGAGCACCTCCGGGACGCGGAGCCGGATCGTGTGCCGCGGCTCCCCGATCACCTGCAGCGCGAACGCCACGTTGTCGAACACCGTCTTGTTGGGCAGGAGGCGGAAGTCCTGGAACACCACGCCGATGCCGCGGCGCAGCTGCGGCACCTTCCAGCTCGACAGGCGCGACAGGTCGCGGCCCGCGACGAACACGCGGCCCCCCGTCGGGCGCTCCTCGCGCAGGATCAGGTGCAGGAACGTGGACTTGCCGGAGCCGGACGCCCCCACGATGAAGACGAACTCGCCTCGCTCGATGTCGACGCTGACGCGGTCGAGCGCCGGCCGGGCGCCGCGTGCGTAGACCTTCGTGACGTCGTCGAACCGGATCACGCTGCCGATCACCCCTCCCGTACGCGCGGCCGGGCGGACCCGGCCGACGGCCGGCACCCCACCTGCGCCGGCCCTCGTCGACGGCGCCCGAGGGCGCGCATCGCCGCGCGCGACCACGCACGGCGGGATCGACAGTAAGCACGGCCCGAGGCCCGCCAGACGGCGACACGCCGGGGCGGCGCTTGCCTGGACGGGGGCTGGACGCGGGCTCTCAGGCCTCGCCGGGGCCCGCCCGGAGGGTGTCGCGGAGGCCCGGGAAGCGGACCGGGGCGGCGGGAGAGGCGGGAGTCAGGACTCCTGGCCGCCGCCGCGGCGCCAGCGGATCCCGGCCTCGATGAAGTCGTCGATGTCGCCGTCGAACACGGCCGACGGGTTGCCGACCTCGTGCTCCGTGCGCAGGTCCTTGACCATCTGGTAAGGCTGCAGGACGTACGAGCGCATCTGGTCGCCCCAGCTCGCCTTGATGTCGCCGGCGAGCTCCTTCTTCTTCGCGGCCTCCTCCTGCTGGCGGACCAGCAGCAGGCGCGACTGGAGCACGCGGAGCGCGGCGGCGCGGTTCTGGATCTGCGACTTCTCGTTCTGCATCGAGACGACGATGCCCGTCGGGACGTGGGTCATGCGGACCGCGGAGTCCGTCGTGTTGACCGACTGCCCGCCGGGGCCCGACGAGCGGAACACGTCGACCTTGATCTCCGACTCGGGGATCTCGATGCTGTCCGTCTGCTCGATGAGCGGGATGACCTCGACCGCCGCGAACGACGTCTGCCGGCGGCCCTGGTTGTCGAACGGCGAGATCCGCACCAGGCGGTGCGTGCCCGCCTCGACCGACAGGTTCCCGTACGCGTAGGGCGCCTTGACCTCGAAGGTCGCCGACTTGAGGCCGGCCTCCTCCGCGTAGGAGGTGTCGAGGACCTGGGTCGAGTAGCCGTGGCGCTCCGCCCAGCGCAGGTACATCCGCAGCAGCATCTCGGCGAAGTCCGCGGCGTCGACGCCACCGGCGCCCGCACGGATCGTCACGACGGCCTCGCGGGCGTCGTACTCGCCGTTGAGCAGGGTGCGCACCTCGAGCTGGTCGAGGTCCTTGCGGATCCCCGCGAGCTCGCCCTCCGCCTCGGCCAGGGTCTCGGGGTCTCCCCCGTCCTCGGTCCCCATCTCGACGAGCGTCTCGAGGTCGTCGATGCGGCTCGCCATGTTCGTGACGCGGTCGAGCTCGGCCTGCGTCTGCGACAGGGCCGTCGTGACCTTCTGCGCCGAGTCGGGGTCGTCCCACAGGTCCGGGGCCGCGGCCTGCTCGGACAGCTCGGCGACCTTCTTCTCGAGGGCCGCCGGGTCGCTCACCGACTCGATCGACTCGAGGGTGGTGCGCAGGGCCTTGATCTCAGTCGGGAAGTCGATGGTCGCCACGAGGTTCAAGCCTACGCGACGCGGACGGGCCGCCTCCCCGAGGGAAGCGGCCCGTCCGGGTCACGCGCGTCTCAGCCGTGGGCTGCCGGCGACGTGGTCAAGAGTCGCCCGGTGGTTCTCAGTTGCTGGGCGCGATCGACACGATGCGCCACTGCGAGCCGCCCTTGCCGTCGGGCGTCACGTTGACGAGCCAGTTGTCGTAGGTGACCGACGACGGGTCCTTGCCGGCGTCCTCGATCTGCTTCTTCGCCGCGGCGGTCATGCCGGTCTCGCTCTGCACGAGCGCCACCACGTCGTCCTGGCCCTTGGCGACCGTCAGGCTGACCTGGCCGTGGTACGGGGTCGCCTTGGCGTCGGGGAACTTCTCGTTGATGGTGTCGGCGAGCTTCTGCGCCGCGATGTCCGCGGGACGCTGGGTCGCGGCCTCCGTGGACGTGGCGGCGGAGGTCGTCGTGGTGGTGGACGACGCGTCGTCGTCCGAGCTGCAGGCCGCGGCCCCGAACCCGATCAGGGCGGCGACGGGCAGGGCGATCAGGGCGGTCTTCTTCATGGGAACGGGCTCCTTCGTCAGTTGCGTATGTGATCTCGTCAACGTCACCGCGTGCATCCGACGCCGTCACGGACCGCAGGGCACGACGCAGCCGCGCGCGGCGTCAGCTCGGAGAACTGCTCTGGAGGACGAGGTGCGGGCTGCGCGACGATGCGACCGTCAGGCGCGGTGCGGCGGCACTGGCCCCGGTGAACTGCCGGGCCAACGTCGTCGGAACGCCGACGACGGGCCGCACCCACGAACGGGATGCCAAAAAACAAGTTAACACTGCTGCCGTTCATCCCTCGCACACATATGGAGAGGGCGTCCGGACCGGAGCGTGACACCTCGGGCGTCAGTCGGCGCGGGCGCGGGCGTCGGCGGTCACCACGACGCCGCCCGAGAACCCCGCGGTCGCCCACGTCAGGAGCGTCGGCCGCACCCGGGCCCGGAGGACGACCTCCGCGGTGCGCCCGTCGGGCGTCGAGGCGCTCACGACGTGCACCTCCTGGTACCCGGCGACAAGCTCCGGCGAGTCCGTGAGGACCGCCGTCACCGCGTCGCTGACCTGGGCGTCCGAGAGCACGATCGTCGGCGCGACGCCCCCGCGCCGGCTCTGGAAGTACAGGTCCTGGTCGAGGCGGTCGGCGGCGTCGAGGGCGATCTGGTCGGCGGCGTCGTACAGGCGCTTGCGCTCCAGGTGCACCGACGACGCCGAGGCGACCGCGAGGACGAGCCCCAGTGCGAGCACCACCACACCGATGGTGAGCAGCATGATCTGACCGGACTCCCGGTCCTCCGCGCGCCCCATCACCACCCCGACAGGTCGACGTACCGCGGGAACGTGCCGTGCGCGGTGGCCTCCACGGGGACCGCGAGCGGGACGTGGGTGCGCACGAACGCCGGGACCATCGGCAGCGTGACCTCGACGCGGACCCGCGCGACGACGGCCGTCCCGGACGTCCCGCACGCGCCGCCGAGGCACGCCAGCGACACCGCGCCCGCCGGGTCGCCGAGCGGGACGTGCTGGTCGGCGAACGCGAGCCGCGTCGCGTCGACGGCGAGGGCCGTCCCGGACCCCTGGTCCGGCGCCATCACGAAGACCCGGGCCGCGCCGCTCGCGGCCGACTCCGCCGCGAACGTGGCGGCCTGGACCCGGCCGACCGTGAGCACGAGGTAGACCAGCGGCACCAGCAGCACGAGGCTCGCGCCGAGGAACTCGACGAGCGCGCTGCCGTCCTCCCGTGCGCCCCTCATCGCGGCTCCCGCACGGCGTGCCCGACGACGTCGATCACGCCGCCCGGACCGAGCAGGCCCACGACCGGCAGTGGTGCCTCGACCGACACCTCGACGACGTCGACGCCGTCCCGCGTGGTGTACCGGGCGGTCACGTCCCGCGCGTACCGCGCCGACAGGTCCGCGCTGATGAGGTCGCGGGTCCGCCGGACCGCGTCGTCAGGACCTCGGTCGGCGCGCGCGCCGTAACGTGCGCCCTCCGCGGCGCTGTCGACGAGCATCGACCGGACGTGCTGGGCCAGGGCGACCTGGATCACGCCCAGGAACAGGACCACGAGCAGGACCGAGACGAGGACGAAGTCGACGACCGCGGACCCGCGCTCGCTGCTGCCGCGCCCCACGGTCCCGTCTGCCACGTGGCCGGCACTGCGAGGAAGCGGCGCGCGTGCCGACGACGCCCGTGGGCTCACGGGCCCTTGACGCTGTTGATCGCGTTGGTGAACGTCGAGGTCAGGGCCGGGCCCGCGATCGCCCAGAGCGCGATGACGAGGCCCGCCGTCATGAGCGTCACGAGCACCCAGCCGGGCACGTCGCCGCGCTCCGCGTCGTCGTCGCGGCGAGCCGCACCGGCGCGCACGCGCGCCACGGCGGAGCCCGCCCACGTGTGCACGCGACGGCTCGCGAGCTCGATCAGGGGCTTCTTCACTGCTACCTCCGGTGTTTCAGGCTGGTGCTCGACGCGCGGCGCGGTCGCCGAGGGGAAGCGGGCGGGCTCACAGGCCGATCCGGAGCGTGACCAGACTCGGGAACACGGCGAACACGACCGTGACGGGCAGCACGAGGAACACGACGGGAATCATCATCGCGACCTCCTTCTTGCCGCCGGTCTCCATGAGCGCGCGGCGTCCGGCCTCGCGGACGTCCTGCGCCTGCGCGCGGAGCACCTCGGCGAGGGGGGTGCCGCGCTCGACGGCGACGGACACGCCGTCCGCGAACCGTGTGACGGCGGGCAACGCGACACGGTCCGCGAGCTGCTCGAGCGCCCGGACCAGCGAGGTGCCCGACCGCACGGCCGCGAGCGCGAGGCCGAGCTCCTCCGCGAGCGCGCCGTGCGCCGTCCGACGCACCCGGTCGAGAGCGCCGACGGGCGACTCGCCGGCGGTCACGGCGAGCGCGAGCAGCTCCGCGACGGTCGGGAACTCGGCGAGGATCCGCTCCTCCCGGGCCGCGACCTCGCGGCCCAGCAGGTAGTCGCAGACGAGGGCACCCGCGAGGCCGCACACCACCACGAGAGCGAAGAGCGGCACGACCGACGCTCCCCGTGCGACGAGCAGCAGCACGGCCAGCGCGAGGCCGACGGCGAGCCCGACCACCGCGAACACGACCTGTCGGGCGCGGTACTGCTCGACGCTCTCGGAGCGGCCCGCCCGCGCGAGCCGCCGGGCGAGCTCGGAACGGGACGGGCCGAACCGCTCGAACGCCCGGCCGATGTCGTCGAGCCACGGTGCGACGAGACGCTCGAGAGCGCCGAACGGTGTGCGCACGGGCGCCTGCGCGAGCAGGGCCGACTCGGCCGAGTGGGCGCGGAGCCACGGCGCGACGCGGTCCGCCAAGGTCGTCCGGCGTGCTCGCAGGCGCGCCACGACCAGGAGGACGCCGAGCGCGAAGGCGGCGCCCGCGACGGCACCCCACGCGCCGAGATGGGACGTCGTCATCGCAGCACCCGCGTCTCCTCGGGCAGGCGCCCGATCCGGATCATGAGGCGGTACGCGAGAGCGCAGCACGCGGCCCCGAGGCCGAGCACCGCGACCCCGGCGACCGAGTCGTAGGCGCGCGCCGTCTCCGGCCGGGTCGCGAGCAGCGCCAGCACGACCCAGGGGCCGGCGACGGCGAGCCGGGCGGCGTTGATCGTCCACGACTGCCGTGCCTCGAGCTCCCCGCGGGTCCGGGCGTCCTCGCGCAGGAAGGCCGAGAGGGTCCGCAGCAGACGTCCCAGGTCGGTGCCGCCCACGTCGCGCGTCATGCGGAGCGCCTCGACGATCCTGTCGCCGACCGGGTCGGCGAGCCGCGCCTTGAGGGCGTCCAAGCATGCCGAGAACCGTCCGGACGCCCGGAAGTCGCTCGCGAAGGCGCGGAACTGGGGACGGAGCTCGACGGGCCCCCGCTCGCCGAGCTGCGCGACGGCCTCGGGCAGCGACAGACCGGCGCGCACGCCCGACGCCAGGTGGTCCACGACCTCGGGCCAGACCTCCCGCAGCGCGACACGACGCCGGCGGGCGCGCGACCGGACGAGCATCGACGGGATCCCTGCCGCCAGCAGCGCGAACGCGAGGCTGATGGTCCCGGACCGCGTGAACACGAACCCGAACAGCGCCACCACTACCCCGACGACGGCGCTCGCACCTGCGAGCCCGCCGGGCGTCACGCCCGTCGCGCCGGCCTGGACGAGCAGGTCCTGCGTGCGGGCCGACCAGCCGTCGTCGCGGCGTGCGCGGGGCGTGGGCGCCCACCACGCCGTCCACACCGAGCACAGGCCCGCCCCGAGCAGGAGCCCGACGACGACGCCCATCAGCGCTCCCCGCGGAACGCGTCGGCGAAGGACGGGGCCGGCGCGGCCGGGTACGTCACGGCCTGCCCCGGCTGGTCCCCGCGGCGGGCGTCGTGCGGTCGTCCGCCCGCGAGCAGCGCGAGGACGTCGATCCCGGCCCGTTCGTACCGGTCCAGCGCCGGCGGGACGCCGTCCCCGCGCACCAGCTCACCGCCGGAGCGTCCGCCTCCGACGCGCTGGAAGATCGTGGACGTCTCGACGACGCCCTGCTCGACGCGCCCGGGCACACCCACGATCTCGCGCACCTGCCGGCGTCCGTCGGCTGCGACGCCCAGGTGCACGACGACGTCGACCGACGACGCGACAGTGGGGAGCACGAAGCGGTCGGAGACGTTCTCCCCGGCGAGCAGCGGGAGGGCGGTCATCTTGCCGATGGCCTCGCGCGCCGAGCTCGCGTGAAGGGTGCACATCCCGGGGATGCCCGAGTTGAGCGCGATGAGGAGGTCGAACGCCTCGGCCTCGCGGACCTCACCGATGACGATCCGGTCGGGGCGCATGCGCAGCGCCTCCTTGACCAGCCGCCGGAGCGTGATCTCACCGGTGCCCTCGAGGCTCGGCTGGCGGCACTGCATGGCCACGAGGTCCCGTGCGGCGATGCGCAGTACATACAACCGTAGAACACACATGTGGACTACGGTGGAGCACGACCGGAAACAAGAAGCGCCCCGCCCGGTGCGGCAACACCAGACGGGGCCGGCAACCGCCTACAGAGGAGGCAGCGCCATGTTCAAGGGAACCACCGACCAGACGGCTGATACACCCGAGGTCAGCCACTACGACCGGCTCAGCGATGAGCTGAAGGCACTCATCGACGCGCGGCCCGTCTTCGACCGCGAGGAGGCGGCGAACGCGCTCGACCCCCGAGAGGTGGTCGACGGCGAACCGTTGACCATCGCCGAGGCTCGAGACGTTGTCGAGTACTTTGTGCCCACCACCCCCGCCCCGCCCAGCTTCGAGACCCCTGCCTGGGCGGTGAACGTGGGCGAGTGGGAGTGGTCCGGCGGCGAGTGGTCACGCTGGTCCTACGGGAAGCCCGTGTCGTTCACCGGTGAGCGCGGAGAAGTCGTCGAGCTTCGTGCCGAGATCTGGCAGAACGTGAGTAGCGACGGCCACGACCAGAAGGTCAGCCTTGACCTCCCATTCGAATCGCTCGACTCTCCCGAGGAGTGCCGCGCGATGGCCAAGGCGCTCCTCGACGTCGCCGACACGTTCGAGTCCGCCTAGCAGAAGCCGCTGGCCTCCGGCGCCGTCAGCGCGGCGCCGGAGGCCAGCGTTCTCGGGCAGAATCCCGGAGATGACGGACGACCAGGCACAGTCGCCTCTTATGACGCGCGAAGAGGCCGCCGCCTACCTGAGACAGAAGGTCTCGTGGGTGCGCGACCACCGGCACGAGATCCCGCACATCAAGGTCGGGCGGCGGGTCTTCTACACGCGAGAACTTCTAGACGGGTACTTGGCTTCGAAGACCGCGACGCCGCTCCCCCGGCCTCGACCTGGCGCCGCTCGGAGTGTTCGATCGCGGTCGAAGCGGCGGACCGCATGAACGGACAATCGGGCGAGGATGAGCCGGGCCCGCGGGTGTTCTCCCTCGCCCAGGTCGCTGAGCGGCTGGCAGGCGTGAGCGTCCGAACGGTCCAGCGACTCATCCACGACGGCGACCTCAACGTCGTCTACCTGCGCGGGAAGCCGGTAGTGACGCCCGAGGAATTGGCGCCCTTCATCACTTCGCTGCGTACCGCACCGTGACGCTCGCCGTCGGCTGCTGACGCGCATGACGCCAGGAGGCTAGGCTCGCACGGTGCCCGAGTCAGCACCGGAGCCTCGCCTCCTAACCGTGGGAGAACTCGCCCAGTTGCTCGGCGTCTCGACGACCTGGGTAGGCCAGCGAGCGCACGACGGCGAGCTTCCTGCCTACAAGGTCGGCAAGAACTGGCGGTTCGACGCGGAGCAGGTGGGTAACTGGCTGAGCCTCAAGGGCAACCGCGCCACGTACTCGGCACCACCCCGCTTCACTCTGCCCGACAGCCGGACCGCCTCCGGTCCCGCGCCTCAGTACCCGGTCAGGCTCGACGACGCCCTGAGCGCGGACGAGGCGGCAGAACGATTAAAGGTTCCCGTCGATGCGATCAAGCGTTGGGCGCGGATGGGGATGCTCCCAGGCGTCAAGACGGGGCCCTCTTGGCGGATCGATCGCCACGCGTTCGAGCGATGGCTCGAGATCCTGGCCGAGCATCCGCTCGACCACCTCGAGCCTGGGCGACTGCGGACGAGCGCGACGATCGAGCGGATCGAGGCGTTCCTGCTGGTGACTGGCCACGGGCATATGACGCCAAGCCCGGGGTCGTGGAAGCGCCATGGGGGCAAGATCCCGACGTGGGCCGAGGTCGTTGCACCGCTTCCGGCAAACGCCGCTCACCAGACGTCACCAGCGGCTCGCTCTCTACCTGGCGCGACGCGAAGGGAGCGCTCGCGCTCGGCTCGGCGGCCGCGGTGAGCCGACCCTAGAACGACAAACGCCCCCCAGCGGCCCGCGTGGGCTTGCTGGGGGGCATTCGCCATGGGAGCCCGATGAGATAGTGGGAAATGTGACAGACGCCTATGGCATCCAGCACGAAGCGGCTCCCGTAGTCGCTCGCTTCTACGCCGCGCTCGAGGCTGGTGACCGCGAGGCTCTGCTCGCGCTTGTCACGCCGTCGTCACGGACGAGGTGGGGCGATTTCAGCGAGGTCATCGCTGAATACCAGTCGATCCCCAACCCTGGCACGATCACACCCTTCGAGCCTTCGATCGACGACGACCGTGTCCTGTTCGTGACCGTCGTCGACAACGTGACCGAGACCATGCGCTCGGATGCTGACTACGTCGTCCGCGGATACATAGTCACCTTGGTGCGTGCGCCGTCGACCGGATGGCTCGTACACGGCTGGGGGCGCTACGTTCGGCCGGATCAGATCTCGAATGCGTGAGCGGTTCTCCCGACTCGGGCATCGATCCAGGCCGAGCGTCAGCCGCAGATGCTCTCGGCAAGCTCTTGGACGGGCGTGAGGTCGAGTTTCGCTCCCGGGTTGTCCGGGTCGTCCTTCCAGATATCGAAGATGTCGTCGTACTC
Organism: Luteimicrobium sp. NPDC057192; assembly: GCF_042670205.1. NCBI lineage: Bacteria > Bacillati > Actinomycetota > Actinomycetes > Micrococcales > Luteimicrobium > Luteimicrobium sp. NPDC057192. The sequence goes on from NZ_JBHUWD010000004.1 coordinate 94,678, forward strand.
CCCCGTCTGCTTCGCGAGGCCATTGACCGCATAGGACTGGCCACCTGCGGCGATCACGAGCTGGTTGTTGCCGGGACACAGGACTGAGACCTTGTCGACCGTGAGCGGCCAGGTCTCGCCATGGTCCGCCGCATAGGAGACACCGTCGATTGGCTGGTCGGCGAGGCCATCGTTCGAGGTGCCCGAGTCGGATGAGCATCCTGTGACCGCAAGAAGGATCGCAGCGGCTGCCGCCAGAGCAAGTGGACGAGTCAGCTTCATGTAGCGAAGGATGCGCTGCTGCCGACGCCCGCCAGGAGGGGATAGCACGGACTTCACCCGCGTTGACCGGGTGATTTGCGGGACGACGCGTTGGTCACCGTCTCGAGCAGAAGCACGATCGGTCCCATGAGTCTTCTTGATTGGCAGTGCGAAGGAACCGGCTGGGTGGCCCACGAAAATGGGGGCGACTTCCGCGTAACGCTCCTCCCGAACGGGAAGTGGAACCTTGACTACCCGGTCCCCCGCCCTTCAAACCTCGCCGAGTTCGACACGGCCGACGAGGCGAAGGAGTTCGCGGAAGACTGGCATCGCAACTGGTCCTAGGTCACGGCCTCCGCGGGATCGTTCGGTGCACGTCCTCTGAGCGCAGCCAGGAGATCTGCTCCGATCGCGGATCCTGTCCGTCTGCGAGCCACAGGACCATCACGCGCCCCTCGGCCCATCGGACCGCCCGCGCCGGCACCAGCTCCTCGTGCGAGTCGTAGAGCAGCCGCACTATCACTGGGATGCTGCCCTGTGGCCGGGTTGGGATCCGCTGCGGCTTGTCCTCGTTGAGCGGTCGCCGCGATTCGAACATGTGTTCGAGTCTAGTGGGCTAGCTTGCCGGAGTACCCCATCCGGCATCGACCTGCCGCCCGCGGCGGTGTGGGTGGCGTTCGCTAGCTTTAGGCGTGTGGCGCAGGGCACAGATCCTCACGAGTGGGACTCCTCGCGCTGGCTTGCCCATTTGCGCTGGCTACTCGAGGTTCTCGAAGCCCGCGCCGCCACGGCGAGCCAAGGCCTGTGGGCACTGCTCGGGATCGACGGGGTGCTGATCGCGCTCGCGTGCCCGATCGTCCTGGATCCAACGACCGCGAAGCGAGTCGGCTGGCTGATGTTCGCCGGCATCGTCCCGATTGCTGCGGGGGCCGTCAACGTGCTCGTCACCCTCCGGCCACGCCGGGCTCACACCATGAACATCGACCACTACCGCACCCTCTGGAACGGTCCGCCGCGTGCTGACCTCGACGCCAGCCTGGTCGACGAACTTCTCCAAGACAATCCGGAAGCCTCACCTGTGCAGACCATCGAGCGCGACACGGAGCGGAAGCTCGTGGGGCTTCGCGTGACGATGTGGCTCACTCTGGCCGGCTTGCTCGTGATGGCGCTTGGTGTCCTGTTTCACCTCATCTAAGGGAGATGCGCATGTCGAACGAGCCCTCGGCCACCGGTCCCAACAAGCCCGCCACCCCCGCCTCGAGCCCGGGCGGCGCGCCAAGGCCCCCTGCACAGCCGCGGCCTCCCATGCCCCCCGCCATTAGCCTCCGCGGCTCTGGCGGCGGTGAGGGCAACGGTGGCCGCCGCGCGCCGGGCGTTGAGCGCGGAGGGTGATGGCCCGAGCCTAGGGCTGCCGAGCCCGCTCAAGCCGGCACGCCCGGCACCGTCGCCGACCATCGGCGAACACGTAGGTGTTGGCCTCGTCGTATGGGTGGCCATTGGGACAATGTGTCTTGACCCGCTGATGCTCGCCCCCGGTACGCGCCTCAGTCGACCCGTGCCGCAAGACACGCAGGTAGTGCGGGTGGCACATGCCCTTCGCGTCTGCACGTGCGCCACACCCGTCCACGCTGCAAATCCGCGGAGGCGTCGACGTGCGGGCGTCCCACGCTCGGACGTGTTCGCGGATCCTGTCCGCCTGTTCATCAGTGAACAGCCACGCAGAACCGTTCCGCTCCCAGCCCCATGAGGACGCGAGGCGAGCGATCCGATGTGCAGCGACTCCAAGCTCTGCAGTGAGTTCCTTCGCCGTCCAAGCACGGCCATCAGGAATTGCGGTCGCACCAGCCAAGGGATTAGGTGCTCGCTACCGTGAAGGGCTCTTCTGCCACAACGTTGCTGCCGGGAGCCCTGAGCTCAACATGCCATCGATAAGAGCCACCCGACTTCAATGGGAGGCCTTGGCCGATGTTGACAGCAATAGGGACGCGCAATTCAGCTCCAGTTGGGATCCCTGCAGGTCTGCCTGTTTCAAACTCGCCATGAAACGACACGGGGTCATTCGGCGCATTTGGAGAGAGGACCGGTGACCCATCAGAGTCCACAAGCGAGGCATCGAGGGTGACGCGCACATTGGCCTCTTCCCAGTCCAAATCGACCAGGACAACTACAGCCATCGGCGGCGTCGGAGATGACGTGATCTTCCAACCCAAACCGAGCGCGTGCACTTTTCCAGCGAGGTCCGACTGGGCGGAATCTGCAAGAAGGACTGTCGCCTTCATTCTGTCGCCGAAATCGCCGCGCCGCTCACCCTCGGGTTGGCGCCAACATTCCGAGTCCGCCGATCTGCGCGGCTCACCTTGACGAAACCAACACCTAGGAGTGAGTCGAGAATCGGAGCAGTTCCCGACTGTCGCGTTGACCATTCGACGACCTCGGGCCAGGTCGAGTGTGCGATCCGTACTGGCGATCCGTACGTTTCCACAATGGGCGCAACATTCGGCTCCCACTCGACCTTGAGAGTCATCCGACCCTTCTCACGGTCAAACCTTTCGACTACGGCGTCGAACTCCATGTCCTCGCCAGGATCTCGCGCAATGACCCGCTCGCCTGCTGAAAAAACGCCGTTGGCGCGGCGCAGCGAAGCGGAGACACGATCTCCCCCCATAAGGTTGTTGAAGTCCACGAAAACCGTCTTCAACTTCTCCTCCTCATTCCGCCCGTCGGGTTCGGCTCCGGCGGATCGAAGCTCTCAATGAACCGTCGCATCTGAGCTTCCGTGACTGGAGTCTCAAAGTACACGTGGTAGTGACAGTCCGCCTCGCCGACACCGACCTCGTGCACAAGCGAGAATCCGGCAGCGCGGAGTCGCGCGCCAGTAGAGCGCTGGACCTTCCCATGCGGTATTCCCGCCTCCCGGCACACGCGGCCCACCACTTCATCTTCACTCTCGGCACCAATCGGTAAGAGCGCGAAGACGGACAGACATGGCTGGTCGCCGCCAGAGGTTTCGTCGATGAGCGTCTGTGTCATGTAAGCCGCATCTCGGTTAAGGCCACCCCGTACGACGACGAACTGCGCGTCGTCGTCCGTCATGACTGGATGCTACCGCCGGTCGCCCGCCGGGGTGGTGCAGGCGCAAGCGACTCGTTTCCGGCGGCGGCCCTACGACGGCGGGAGGGGTGGCGTAGACGACGAATGCCCTACGCTCAGCGCCCCCCTCGGGTCAGCCCGCTGTGGATGAGGGCCCGCTTGCGACGGAGCTCGTCAAGCTTGCGGTAGGCCTCCGCGTCGTCGCGAACCACAAGGTCCCCACCGATGAGCGGGCCACCGAGCTGCGCGAGCTGCTCGTCCGTGAACACCGTCTCCGGCTTCCCGGTGTGGTTCGCCACGAGAGATGTGCCGGGGGGCAGAACACCGCCCTTGTCGTACAGCGTGGCGGGGACCGCGTTGAGCACGCCGCCGTTGGCGAAGCCCCAGTGCGTGTGGTTGAAGTGGGCGCTCCGGGTCGGCTCGGGGTACAGGAAGTTGCGCCCCTTGTAGACCTGGTTGAACCCCTCCTGGCTGTGGATGATCTCCTTGGAGTTCGGGAACCGAGACTTGATCCACTCGAACACCTGGTGCATCACCAGCGGAGAGCCACCGATGTCGATCGCGCGCCCGAGAGCATGCATCGACAACTGGCCCGTGCCGGCCGCGATCGCACCCGGACGGTAGGCGGAGGTAAGCACCGCGGCGGGGAAGGCTCCGTGGACCAGGGCCCACATCTTCTGCCAGCCCATGCCGGGCCCGAGCCAGGACCCCTGGCCGCCGCCAAGGTTGCCCATTGATCCGGGTGTGCCGGCACCGCCGCCCGCAAAGAGGCCCTTGACCTTGTCCTTGAGCCCGTCCACGATCCAGCCCGGCACGGTCTTCGCGATCTTGCCGAGGTCGCTGCCACCGATCTTGGAGAGCCTGGCCAGCGGGTTGCCGAAGTGGCCGACGAGTGCCTTCCACGCCCCGTTGAATGGCATCGAGGCGAGGTTCGCTGCGCCGTGCCACAGCTTCGACCAGCCGCTCCCGAACGTGTCCCAGATGCCGCCGTCCTTGAACGCGTCGCCGCGGCGAGCCTTCGCGTTCAGTGCGGCAACCCCCTTCGCCCCGCCCACGGCACGCGTGAACTCCGGGCGCATGATCGCCTCGCCGCCCGAGAGCGACAGGCGCCCGCCCGTGGGCGAGTAGAACTGGTGCACGTCGCGGCCCGGGGTGTAGCCCGGGAGCACGCCACCCTGGGCGAACGGGAGGCTGACGTCGGGGAGCTTGAGCTTCTTAAGCCCGACCGCACCGGCGACCTTGTTCCACCATTTCTGGATGCCATCGGTGTAGACGGTGTTCACGACGAACCTGATCGGGGCAGCGGCGGCGGACTTGAGCCCGTCCCAGATCTTGCCAATGCCATCCTTGGCCGTCTTGAATGCGGTCTTGATTGCCGAAATGCCAGACTTGAACGGCGAGAACACGTGCTTGGAAATCCATGTCCACCCGTTGTGCAGATTCGTCCGCAGGTTCGTCCACCGCTGGGCGATCCAGTCGCCCGCGGTGCCGAATGCGGACTTGACCGCGTTGAAGGCGGCCGTGAACTTCGAGAAGACGTTTCGCTTGATCCAGTCGTAACCGGCCTTCAGCTTCTCTTTCACCGTCTGCCAGTGCTGGACGATGAACACGACTGCAAGTCCGATCGGGCCGGTCAGAATCCCGAGCAGAAGCGGCCAATTCTTCTTGACCCAGCCAAAGGCCGTCGAAACAGCTCCCTTGATCGTGTCGAAGACGTGCTTCGCCGTCGGCACCAGCGTCCTGGTCCACCAGTCGGAAACGGCCTTCGCGGCGGCCTTGATGCCCTTCCACGCCCCCTGGACGCCCTTGCGGAACCAGGTGAAGTGGTTGTAGGCGTAGACGACCCCGGCGACCAGGAGTCCGATCGCCGTGATGATGAGGCCGATCGGGTTGGCGTTCATGGCGAGGTTGAGCAGGAGCTGAACCCCGCGCCAGGTCTTGAGTGCCCCGACGACGCCGAGGATGCCCGAGACCATTGCGGTGATGACGGCCGGGTCCAGCGAGCCGATGACCTTCGCGAACATGCTGACGGCCCCGAGCGCGGGACCGGCGAGAGGCAGAAGCCCCTTCACCAGGTTGACGACCGCGCCGCCGAGATCCTTGACCAGTGCCCAGACCTTCGGGCCCTCGCGCCGGACGTAGGACAGGAACTTCTGGAAACCGCCGCTCGAGCCGATGTGCGAGAAGCCCTCGGACACCTTGATGAGACCCTGAGTGAAGCCGTGGCCCGTCATCGGCACGACGGCCTCGACCAGCGACGCGAACCCCTTGCCGAGGTTCACGATCACAGGGCCAAGTGCCGCGAACAGAGGTCCGGCGATGGACGCGAGCACCGAGATGAAGTGCCCGAACCCGGCCGACTTGAGACCCTTGCCGATCGACGTGAACATCAGGTTGAGGCCGGTGCCCATCGCCTTGATGAGCGGGGTGAGCGACGGCAGGATGTCGATCAGGATCTTCATGCCAGTCGTGAGCGGGCCGAGGATCGACTTGTCGTTCTTCTTCTCGAACGTGCCGACCGCCGCACTCAGCGCGTTCTTCGTGTCCGCGAACTTGCCCGTGGCCCCGGTCAGGGACGCCTCGAGGTGCTCGATCTCCTCGCGGTACTGCTTGATCTTCGCCTTGTTGGCGTCAGTCTTCGGGCCCAGCTCCGCGTTCGCGAGCTTGGTCGAGGTCTTCTCGATCTCCTTCTCGATCTTCTTGATGCGAGAGATCGAGTCGCCCGCGAAGATCGCGAACAGGCCGCCGCCGACCGTTGCCGCGGCGAGAGGTGCGGTCAGGGCCGCACCCAGACCGGCGACCGCGGCCGTGATCGGGATGAGCGCCGGACCCAGAGCCAGGACGGACGTCAGGAGGCCGCCGGGGCCGGACACCGTAGAGCTGACGGCAGCGATCTTCGCCTCGGCTGCGCCCGTGTCGGCGTCAACGTTGATCGTCGCGTCACGATTGTGCGCCGCCTCGTCGATCTGAGCGTTCGCCTCGGAGGTGTCCGCGTCCACGTCGACGGTGGTAGTGCGGTTCCGGAGAAGCGCGTCGACCTGCGCCTGGAACGCCTTCTCGTTGCCGACCTTGAGCGTGACGTCCGCGTTGAGGTTGCGGAGCTTGGCGCGGGTGTCTGCGGCGAACCGGTCGACTACGGGCAGCAGCCGGACGCCGGCACTGCCGACGATGAGCGTCACTCGTCAACCTCCGCATCGCGGAGGACCGCCTCGGCAGCCGCCACGATCGCGTCCTGAGGCATGACTGCGGCGCTCTCGAGCACGACGAGCGGGGCATCCTTCAGCGCTGCGTCCAGTTGTGCCACGTAATCGGCCGTTCTGGACGCGTTTTCGAGTAGAACCTGCTCGTCAGGGCGCAGGTCGTAGGCATCTACAACGGACTTCCAGAGCCTCCTGCCGGCCCTCGAAAGGCCGCTGGGGGCTGGAATCCTGCGGATCTGGGGGCTTTCATCTGTCATCTCGCTGCCTCCGAAAACGGCCCCGTGAGTCGCACGCATGCCGGAGCCTTAAATCGAGTCGCAAAGGAGAGCCGGCACCCCGGGGGGCCCCCGCGCCCCACCCCCGGGCACCAGCCGGCTTAGGAACGGGTCGCACCGTTGGTCACGTCCGCCAGCACAGCGGGGACCGCGGTCCGAAGGACAACCTCGAGAGCGGGAAGCCCACGCTGAGGCTGCGTCACCGCGGCGTATGCGCGTCGCACGTCTCGCAGGTCGTCATCGATGCCATTGAGGTTGCTCGAGACGGTCGACGGCCAACCAGCGAGTGCGACGTCAGCGCCCCTCGACACGAAGTAGTCCTCGGGCCAGCGAGAGGAGGCGAGGAGCCAGGTCGTGAGGGTGTCCTTGTCTGCGATCGCCCGGGTGAGCAGCGCTCCGGCCCGGGCACCCAGCTCCCCCGGACCCGTCGGGTCGAGCACCATGCGCAGGTCGGCCTTGATGCCAGCAAGGCGCGCCTCCTGGGCAGCGTCCTGCGGGTTTGGCCGGGCGGGATAGGCAACCGCGAGGAGGGTGCTCTGCACCTTGGTTGCCGCCGTGAGGATCGTGTTCGTCTCCACCTCGATGGTCGTCCTCGCCGCAGAGACGACGACCTGTAGCTGCGCTGCCTTGCCCTCGGCCGAGAGGTTGCGGTCCGTGGCGGTGTTGAACACATCCTTGCCGACCCGGGTCAGCGTCGCGTCGATTGCCTGGACTGCGGACGGCACTGGCGTCCATGCCGTGGCCGCGGCGCGCAGTGCCGTCGGTCCGGGCTCCGTGAGGGAGAACGGCACATTCGAGAGGGCCGAGCTGACGGTCTCCGTGACCGTGCCGGCGATCTTCCGAAACGCGTCGAGCATTGGGCTGCTTCCAAGCTGGTATGTCGTCGTCATGCCGTGATTCCTTCCGAGTCGATGAGCCATCGCCCAGCGAACTTGCGGGCGGAAAGCGTTCGGGCGCGCGCTCGCTTCGTGATTGCCTGGTCGGAAATACCCAGGAGCATTGCGGCCTGTCGAACTGATATCCATCGTCCCGCGGTTGGCTCTTCTGTCTCCACTTCGGGTTGTTTTTGCGCAACCATGGCAGTGAGCGCGGCGACCCTTCTCGCTGAGTCGACGAACGGCACTGCGGAAGGTGCGGGCACCTGCCGGCGATAGACCCGGACAGCGTTTGCTTGGTCCACGATTGCCGCGAGTTCAAGAAGAGCGCTGGAGTCGGAGATGACGAGCCGTGGCTGGCCGCCGTGCCACGTAACGGCGAAGGCGTCCGTCACAGCACGCCTCCCCAGAGCTGGCGCAGCACGTCCGGGTTACGGCGGTCCTTCTCGGTCGTCCCGCCCCAGACACCCGCCTCCTTCGGGTGCTTGGCGACGTAGCGCCGGCACTCGCGGATCGCCAGGCACCCCATGCACTGCGTGGCCGCGATCTCCTGCCGTTTCGGGTTGTCGGAGAGCCACGCTGCGGACTGGCGCGTATCAGAGCGGATGCATGGGATCCGCAGACCGTCATCCAGCAGTTCCTCGATCACGTTCGTCAGGGCACGGTGATCCTGCTCGAGGTCGCTCATGACACCCTCCCCGCGACAGCAGCGCCGCACGAACGGCAGCGCGTGACGGACCATCCGCGCATGGGCGTGATTCGCTCGATGACGATGCGCTTGCAGTCCGCGCGGTGCGGGAGGTCGACAGGTGCAGGCGGGTCGTCCTGCGTCGGCAGAGTCGGTCCGAACTCGTCGCAGTCACAGTCCTTGACCCGGCAGACCTCTCCGAGCAGTTGGAGCCCGGGCCGCCCTCCGTGGATGCGCCGCGCGTGCTGGCAGCGGCAGAGGTCGACGGCGGCGGTCACGGGACCATCGATTCATCGAGGGCGAGCCTTGCCGCGAACGGGAGCAGCGAATACGGGTCCCCGTCGAGCGGTTGGAACTCGCCGGCCCAGATCCGTGCACGCAGGATCAGCTCGTCCGTGGGGAAGGCGCCGAGTTCCACGAACTGCTCCGTGAGGAAGGCGTCGGTGCGCTGGCGAGGGGTCATCGTGTGATCTCCGTCCATGCGTTGTCGTCAGCGAAGGCGGCGAGTAGATGCAAGTCCTGGGCGGCGCGAATGGTCGCGTCTGCGAGGTCGAGTCCGTCGCGTTCCATCACTCCGGCAACGGCCGCGTGAGCGCCCGCGCCAAGGCGCGCGATGAGAGCGGCGGATGCCTTCTCGCGTAGCTCCTCCGAAGTGGCAGGTGAGGTACTCACCTGAGATAAGGTCTTCGAGTCACCTTGGAGTGGTAGTGGAGTCTTGTAGTTGGGGACGTCGTCATTGCGTCCCTCTTGTGCACCTGATTGCGTCCCATGTGGGACGTCGTCATTGCGTCCCACTGGAACGTCGTGAGTGCGTCCCTCTTGGTCTTCCCAGCGGCGCAGGTCGAGGTGGAGCAGGTACACCTGCCGATGCCCGAGGAATGCGTCACCGTCACGCTCGACGAGCCCGAGCGCGACCAGTCGGCCGACCAGCTTCGTGATGGCGCGCTTGGCTGCGGCGTACCTCTTCGCGTCGAGCGTGCGGAGGTTGTAGCCGCAGGACTCGGCCAGGCGTTCCCACCCTGCGTAGTAGCGCGGTGGGTCGTCGTCATCCTTCGCATCGATCGCCATCCGGAACAGGACGTGCCGCGGCTGGGGGTCAAGCCCGAGACGGACGGCCACCTGGGATGCCCGCGCGTAGTTCCCGCGGCCCATCAGCGACCACCACCCAGCACGCTCCACGCGGCATCCTCGCCGGTGGAATCGCGGTAGGTCAGCGGTCGGCCGTGCTCGAGGTCGACGAGTGCGGACTGGAAGGCGGCGGATCCCGCGCGGTGCTGGCGGAGCAGGTAGTACGCGGTGAGGATCGGCTCGGGGGTGCGCATCGCGAGCTTGGCGATCTTCCGAGCCTTCGCCGCGCCGAGGCCAGCGTCGTAGAGCCTCGTGGTGAGCTCGTCGACACCTCGCCGACGATTGCCCGTCTCGGGGTTCCCGGGCTTGTTCTGGGTGTCGGGCGCCTCAAACAACGGCAACACCGCCCGACGACGGGCGCAGAAGTGCCGCGATGGTGTCGCGCTGTTCGGGGGTCAGGGGCGGGGCTTCCGCGACGACGCGCGCAACATGCTCGGCGAGGCGCTCTGCGCGCAGAGCGCGACGAGCGTCGATTAGTTCGGGATCGTCGGCGTTCCGCGATCGGGTCAGCGACGCGACCCGCGCTCGCTCGTGGGTCCAGGTAGCCAAAAGGCACCTCCGGGCAGGATGAACCTGCACCCGCTGAGGTGCCTGGCGGCCGTACGCATCTCGGCCTCGACGTGTCTTGCTATTGCAGCCTAGCAGCCAACGCCGACAAGGAGATCTCGGAAACGCCATGCGCGTCGAGCTTGTCGAAGAGAGGCCCGATTCGGTCTGCACGAACGACGAGGCGGAATCCGCATTTCGCGCACCGGAGGATGCACTTGCGACGCTCCGCCATGAGTCTGCCGGATGCGGTGACCTCGTCGATCGATACGAGCACGCTCCCGTCTAATTGCTCGAAGGCGACTGGCACACGCACCGGCTCGTGCGATGCAGCCCCGCACACCACAGCGACCATCACGCCCTCCATTCAAGCCGGACTGACTCGGGGTGGAACGTGCGCGAGCCACGCGCAACGGGCTCAAGAACGATCCTCTCAAACAGCGTTCGCAGCACTGCCCTCTTGGTCATGATGTCAAGGTCCGTCCACGCCGCTGCGACGTCATCGGCTCCGACGAGGCCCACGAGTGCATCCTGCTTGCCAGCCTCGGCAAGGGTGGCCTCGATGCCCTCGAGCTTCGCCTCGAGGTCGCGGGTGATCGTCCCGAGCTGCGTTGCGCGAATCTCACCTGCGGCAAACAGCGCCGCCGCCTCATCGAGCCGCACCCGCAGCGCCTGGGCGTCGTGACGCATGCTCTCGACGTCGATCTCCCGGCCCCTGTCTCTCAAGAGGCCTCGCGCGTCGTCGCGCGCTAGCCGGGCAATGACGACGGCCTCGACGTACTCGTCGATCGGCTCGGCCTTCCTGGCGACGTCGCTGCGCGCCGCGCACTTGTACGTCCGCACACCCTTGCTCGTTCTCGCGGTGCCGACCTTGGATCCGCCCTCGCAGCGCCCGCACTCCGCGATGTTCGTCAGGAGGAACTTGATGCTGCGGTCTGTAACGCGGTTGCGTTCGGGATCCGCGAGGAGGTGCTGAGCGGCCCGCCATGTCTCCTCAGACACGACCGGCGTCCACTTTCCACCTCCGACGAGTTCCCCGCGGTGCTTGCGCAGGGCGGCATAGCGAGGCGACTGGAGGGCCCGGCGTGCGGTGGTGCCGTTCCAGGCGTTGCCCTTGCTCGTGAGCGCGCCGGCGTCGTTCCAGCGTCGTGCGATGGCACGGAGCGAGCCTCCGGCCAGGAGGGTCGCATAGCCCTCCCGGATGAGCCTTGCCTCGGACTCGCGGGCGCTCAGGCCACCTGGCTCGTAGCCGAACGGTCGCGGCCCTCCGGCCGCGGGGAGCCCGGCGTGGGCGCGCTGGTCGTTGGCGCGCCTCTGGCGATCGCTCTTGGTTTCGATCTCGAGACGCGCGAAGCTCGCCAGGACGTCGGCGACGACGCGCCCGCTCGGGGTCGTCAGGTCCATGTCTGATCCACGGACGAGCGCCACGGTGGCGGATGCCGCCTGACAGGTCTCGATGAGACGGACGGTGTCGCGCCGGTTGCGCGTCAGACGATCGAGCGCCCATGCGATGACGGCCTGCGCCCGGCCCACTTGAATGTCCAGCAGCAGGTTCTCGAAACCCGGCCGCTTCTTGCTGCCGGCGGCCGATGTGTCGTTGTCGACGTGCTCCGCGACGACTGTCCAGCCGCGCTGACGTGCGAGCTCTCTGGCATCCTCGAGTTGGCGTTCGACGCCGAGCCCCTCGCCCGTCCGGTCCAGCGAGATTCTCGCGTAGATGATTGCTTGCACATGTGCAGTCTACGGTCTAGCGTCAGCTCGAAGACCTCCTCGCACGTGATGATCCGCTGCGTCGCGGGGACCGAGCCGGCGAGGGCGTTGAGCATGGTCGTCTTGCCCGCCTGCGTGGCCCCGGAGACGAGCACGTTGAGACCCGCGCGGACCGTCGCGTCGAGGAACGAGGCGGCGTGACCGGTGAGCGAGCCGAGGCCCACGAGGTCGGCCAGGTGGGACGCGCGGAGCACGTGCTTGCGGATGTTGACGGCGATCTCCGACCGCGTGACGTCGGGGATGACGACGTGAAGACGCTCGCCGCCCGGCAGGCTGGCGTCCACGAACGGGCTCGAGAGGTCGAGCCGGCGACCGCTCGACGCGAGCATCCGCTCGACGAGGTCGCGCAGCTGCTCCGTGCTGAGGATGGTCGTCGTGAGCTCGGGCTCACCGCGGCGCGCGACGAACACCTGCGCGGGCCCGTTGACCCAGACCTCCTCGACCTCCGGGTCGTCGAGGTAGGGCTGCAGCGGTCCGAAGCCGGCGACGGCGTCGAGGACCTTCTGGGCGACGGCCTGGGGGTCGGCGAGCGGCGGGACGACGCCCTGGGCGGTGCGCTCGTCGTAGTCGCTGAGCGCGTCGGCGACGAGCTGGCGGGCCGCGGCAGCGTCCCGTGTGGGATCGATGCCCCGGCGGCGCACGAGCTCGCGCACCTCACGCTCGAAGATCTCGGCCCCGTTCATCTGTCGTCCCCTCTCCCGCCCCCCACGGGCGTCGTGACCGCACCGCAGTCGCGCGGTCCGGTCACCGTAGCGGGGTCGGCGACCTCGCAGCGGGGACCCTGTGGACAACACCGGCGCGGCGCTGAGGTTGCCAGCGAATACCGTTACCGGTCCAATCGGTGTCCACGATGCGAGACGCGAGCGGTCAGCCGACGACCGCCGCGGACGGATCGGGGAGCAGGGAACGAGCCGCCTCGAGCCCCTCGCGGGTCGCGCGGACGGCGTCGAGCGTGCGTGCGTCGCGCGCTCCTCCGACGACGGCGCGCGCGATCCCTCGGCGGTCCAGCTCGTCCGCGAGGGATGCCACGGGTTCCTGGCCGGCGCACACGACGACGACGTCCGCGGGGACCTCACGCGCGGCGCCGTCGGCGTCCATGACCTCCAGGATCCCGGGCCGGATCCTCGTGTACGAAACCCCGGTGAGCATCTGTACGCCCGCATCTCGGAGCGCTCCGAGGACGACCCAGCGCGAGGTCACGCCGATGCCGGTCCCGACCTTTCCGGACCGACGGAGCACGGTGACCTGCGCGCCCGGCCGCGGGGACGTCGTCGGGAAGCGGGTGGGACGCGGGGCGGCCCACCGCTGCGGCCGCGCCACCCCGACGAGGTCGCGTGCGCGTTGAAGCCCGAACCGCGCCGCGAACCGGTCGGCCCGGGCGCCTTCGTCGTGCTCCTCGACGAGGAACGTGGCGACGTCGACCCCGACGCCTCCCCCGCCGATGATCGCGACCGACCCGGGCGGCACGCCGTCGCGCAAGGCGGTCTCGTAGTCGACGACGTGCGGCAGGTCGGCGCCCGGCAGCCCGCCCTCGCCGCCGGCCCGCAGGCGGCGCGGGCGGACCCCGGTGGCGACGACGACGCCGTCGAAGCCGGCGAGGTCCCCGGCGACCGCCGTGACCCCGAGCCGCACGTCGGCCCCGAGCTCGGCGAGCTCGGCGGCGAGCCCGGCGACGGCCGCGGCATAGTCCTCCTTGCCGGGCACGCGCGCGGCGAGCTCGAGCTGCCCCCCGAGGTGGCCACGCGCCTCGAGCAAGGTGACGCCGTGCCCGCGCCGTGCGGCGTCGACGGCCGCGGCCAGCCCGGCCGGCCCTCCCCCGACGACGGCCAACCCGCCCCCGGACGGCCCAGCCCCACGCCGAGGTCGAGGGTTCTGCGCCGAGACCGAGCCGATGCCCCTCGATCTCGGCGAAGAACCCTCGACCTCGGCACACGTCGACGCGGAGGCCGAGGCACCGCCAGCACCGGCCCCCCCAGCGCCCCCCGAGGCCGAACCCGCGGGGCCACAGGAACCGAGCGGGCGGTCGCTGTGGTCACGAGCGGCGAAGGCGGCGTCCGAACGAGCGGGGGGTCGGGGAGAGTGCGCGCCGTCGTGGTGGGTCTGGCGGGAGGCCCCGAGGGACGAGGGGCCGGATGGTAGACGGCGCGCACTCTCCCCGACCCCCCGCGAACCGGCCCACGACGACCGCACCGCAGGAAGCGGCAGCTCCACCTCGCGCCCGGCCCGCGGGTTGACGAGGCACGACACGCGCTCCCCGACGAGCGACCGGTCGATGCAGGCCTGGTCGCAGCCGAGGCACGTGGTGACGAGGTCGAACCGCCCGGCGAGGGACTTGGCGACGATCGCGGGGTCGGCGAGGAAGGGCCGGGCGAGCGCGACGGCGTCGACGGTGCCGCGGGCGAGGACGGTCTCCACGTCGCGGAGGTCGGTGAAGCGGTTGCTCGCGATGACGGGCACGCCCGGCCGGGCGCTGGTCCGCACGGCAGCGGCGACGCGTTCGGCGACGGGGATCCAGGCGCCGTGGGGCACGGCGGACTGGACGGTGGGGACGGCCGACTCGTGCCAGCCCACCCCGACGTTGACGGCGTCCGCGAGGGGCCTGTCGGGCGTCCCGACGAGCTCGCGCACGAGCGCGGCGACGTCGTCCGGGGTCGACGATCCGGGCATGAGGTCGTCGCCCGAGACCCGGACGAGCACGGGGACGTCCGGGCCGACGGCGTCCCGGACGGCCCGCGCGACGGCGAGCGGGAACGCCCGACGCCGGGCGGCGTCGCCGCCCCAGGCGTCGTCGCGGAGGTTCGTGAGGGGCGAGCAGAACTGGTTGAGCAGGTACCCCTCGGAGGCCATGACCTCGACGGCGTCGAATCCGGCGTCGACGGCGGCACGGGCGGCGTCGGCGAAGTGCCGGACCGTGGCGACGACTTCGGCGTGCGTGAGCGCGCGCGGCACTGCTCCGCGCGCGGCGCGCCACGGCACGGGCGACGGCGCGACGGCCTCCTCCGGCTCCCCGGTGGCCCCCGTCACGTCGGCGAGCAGCGCGTACCGCCCCGCGTGGAAGAGCTGCGCGGCGATCAGCCCGCCCGCCTCGTGGACCTCGCGCGTCACGGAGGCGAGGGCCTCCCCCGCGGCGGGGTCGGTGAGGACCGCGTAGTCCGCGCCGCCGCGTCCCGGCCCGTCGACGGCGAGCCCGCCGGTGACGACGAGCGCCGCGCCGCCCTCGACGCGCTCGCGGTAGAACGCGGCGAGCGCCCGCGCGTCGGGCACGGCGGACCACGCACCGGGCGCCGTCGCACCGGCAGCCTCGAGACCCGTGTGCATGGACCCGAGCAGCACCCGGTGCGGCAGCGCGAGACTTCCCAGCCGCCACGGCGCGCGGGTGCGGACGAGCGGGTCCGTAGCCACGGGCGGCTCGATCACTCCGGCGAGCCCGCGGGGTCGGCGGCGTCGCGCGCGTCGAGGGCGTCGTCGGCGCCGAACACCGCGGCGCGCAGGTCGCCGCTCGTGTCGGACCAGAACGGCGGCGCGATCACGGTGAGGCCGCCGTCGACGGAGAGCACCTGTCCCGTGATGTACCCGGCCTTGTCGGACAGGAAGAAGTCGACGGCGTCGGCCATGTCGTCCGCGGTGCCGGGGCGCTGGAGCGGGAGCTTCTCGAGGACGGTCTCCATGGGCGCCATGCCGGGCACGCGCTCGTAGAAGTACTCGAGCGAGTCGGTGTCGATGAGGCCGCCGTTGACGGCGTTCACGGTGATGCCCCGCGGACCGAACTCGGTGGCCATGTACGTGACGTACGACTCGGCCATGGCCTTGGCGGCGCCCAGCGCGGCGTAGGTCGGGAAGGCGCGCAGCGACCCGTAGCTCGACAGGTAGACGATCCGGCCGCCGCCCGTCATGAGCTCCGCGGCGCGCTGGGCCCCGAGGACGAACGAGCGCACGTTCATCGCGTAGGACCGGTCGAGGTGGTGCAGCTTGAGGGCTGCCACGGGCTTGAACGCCGACGCGGCGGCGTTCGCGACGAAGTGGTCGAGCCGGCCGTAGCGCTCGCTGACGGCGTCGAACAGCGCGTCGATGTCGTCGGGCGACTCCATGTCGGCGCGGACGACGAGACCGTCGGCCCCTACGGCCCGGACCTCGGCGAGGGTCTTCTCGGCGAGGTCCTCGTTGGTCTTGTAGTTGACGACGACGTCGACGCCGCGCCCGGCGAGCTTGAGCGCGAGCACCTTGCCGATGCCGCGCGAGGCTCCGGTGACGACGGCGACGGGCGGGTGGTCGGGAGTGGTCATGCGGGTCTTCTCCTGCTCTCGGGGGCTCAGAAGCCGGCGGTGCCGTCGAGGACGGCGCGTGCGACGACGAGCTTCTGGATCTCGTTGGTGCCTTCTTCGAACCGCTGGGCCCGCGCGTCGCGGTACACGCGCTCGATGGCGTTGCGGTGCCAGTAGCCCTGCCCGCCGTGGATCTGCAGGGCCTTGTCGGTCACGCGACCGAGCATGTCGACGGCGACCATCTTCGACGCGCTCGACAGGGCGCCCGCGTCGGGGGAACCGTCCTCGTAGGCGCGCGCGGCCTGCAGGACGAGCGCCCGCGCGGACGCGATGTCGGCGTAGTTCTCGGCGAGGTAGAACTGCACGGCCTGCCGGTCGCGCAGCTTCTTGCCGAACGTCTCGCGCCGGTTCGCGTACTCGATCGCGAGCTCCTGGGCCCGCTCCGCGAGGCCCACGCAGCTCATCGCGACCGACACGCGCGACGGCAGGAGGAAGCCGCCGAGCGCGACCTCGAGCCCCTGGCCCTCGTCGCCGAGCCGCGCGGACACGGGCACGGGCACGTCGTGGAACCGGAGGATCGCGTGGTCGGTCCCGCGCACGCCCATGGTGTCGGAGTCGTCGACCACCTCGGCGCCCGGCAGGCCCGTGTTGGGCACGAGCAGGGCGACCGTCCCGTCGTGCCCGCGCGTGCCCTCGAGCCGGGCCGCGAGCAGCCACCAGTCGCACGTCACGCCGAACGTGATGAGGTGCTTCTCGCCGTTGAGGTAGTAGGTGTCGCCCTCGCGCCTGACCGTGGTGCGGAGGTCCGCGCCGGTGCCTGCCGTGGGTTCCGTGAGCGTGAAGGCGACCAGCCTCTCCCCCGCGACCGACGGGCGCACGACCTCCTCGAGCTGCGCGGGCGTCGCGTACGGGGCCATCGCGCGCCACGTGCCGTTGATCACGTGCACGAGCATCCGGATCGAGGCGTGCGAGCGCGACACGATCTCCATGAGCTCGAGGTAGCGCGGGAACGGGATGCCCCGCCCGCCGAGCTCGGGCGGCGCCGCGAGCGAGAGGTAGCCCCGCTCGCGGAGCTCCGCGAACAGCTCGGGCGGCACGTCGCCCGACGCCTCGATCCGCTCGGACCACTCCTCGCCCGGCCCGGTCACCCACGCCGTGAGCTCGTCCTTGAGGTCCGCGAACGCGACCTCGTCCAGCGGTGCGGGCTTCTCGACGACGGCGCTCATGCGCGTCCTCCTCTGCTCTGGTGTGCGGCGTCCTCGGCGGCGACCAGCGCGGCAGCGCGCTCCCGCAGCACGTTCTTCTGGATCTTCCCGACGGCGTTGCGCGGCAGGACGTCGAGGTGCTCGAGCCGCTCGGGCCAGTAGTACTTCGACAGCCCTGCCGCCTCGAGGTACTTCTGCATCGCCGCGAACGCGAGGCGCTCGTCGGGCCGCGCGGGGACGACGAACGCGCACGCGCGCTCCCCGAGACGAGCGTCGGGCATCGCGACGATCGCCACGTCCGCCACGAGCGCGTGCTGGTAGAGCAGGTTCTCGACCTCGACGACCGGCACCTTCTCGCCGCCCCGGTTGATGACGTCCTTGACGCGGCCCGTGATGTGCAGGAACCCGTGCTCGTCGACGTGCGCGAGGTCGCCCGTCCGGTACCAGCCGTCGGGCGTGAACACGTCGGCCGTGAGGTCGGGGCGGTCGAGGTAGCCGTCGAACATGGTCGGCGAGAGCAGCTCGTAGTGGCCGTCCGTGCCGGTCGGCACCTCGTGGCCGTCGTCGTCGACGATGCGGATGCGGATCCCCGGCAGCGGCCTGCCGTCGGTTCCCCACGCGTCCTCGGGCTGGTCGCCGGGTCCCGCGAGCGTTCCCAGACACGTCTCGGTGGTGCCGAACGCGCCGAGCATCGCCGACCCGAGCACGTCGCTCGCGCGGCGGGCGAGCGCCCGCGGGACCGCGGCACCCGTCGGGACGAAGATCCGCAGCGTCGACGGCGCGGGCGCGCCGGCCTCGACCGCCGCGACCAGGTCGGTGAGGAACGGCGTCGCGGCTTGCACGAAGGTCGCGCGACCCGCGTCCTCCCGCGCGCCGAAGACCTGGTCGAGCGCGACCCGCGCGTCCCAGTCGGGCTGGATCACGGACGCGACCCCGAGCCTCCAGGCGAGCAGCATGCCGTAGAGGAAGCCCGTCTGGTGCGCGAGCGGCGACGGGACGTACACGCGGTCCTCGTCCCCGAGCCCGAGGTGCGCGACCTCCATCGCGGTCGCGCGCGCGAGGGTGCGGTGCCGGTGCTGGACGCCCTTGGGCTCGCCCGTGGTGCCGGACGTGAACAGGAGCTGGCAGCCGTCGTCGGGCCGGACGACGCGGCCCGCCGCCGCGACCCGTGCGGCGGCGCCGTCGCCGAGCGAGGCGAGCGACGCGTCGTAGTAGCGCCACGTCCATTCCTGGGCTTGGCGCGACTCGGCGGCCTCGACGGGCAGCGGCGGCTCGCCGACCCGCGTCCCGGGGCGGCCCCGGGCCTGCGTGCGCAGCACGACGACGTGCTCGACGGACACCGGTCGGCCGGCCGCACGGGCCTCGTCCGCGGCCTCGAGCAGCTCGAGCGGCGGCCGCCGGCGCCGGTACGTCGTCGGGAGGAGGACCACACGGGCTCGGGACCGCTGGAGCGTCATCGACGTCTCGCGCGGCCCGAACACCGGCATGATCGGGGTCACGACGCCGCCCACCTGCATGACGCCGAGCGCGATCGCGACGAACTCGCGCCAGTTCGGGAGCTGCAGCGCGACGGGCTCGCCGTGCTCGACGCCGAGCTCGAGGAGCAGCGCGGCGACCCGGTCGGCCTCGTCCTGGAGCTCGCGCCACGTCGTCGCGACGGGGCCGTCCGGCCCGACCTCGACGACCGCCGTCTCGTCCCCGCGGGTCCGCGCAAGCTCGCGCACCCGGTCGGACAGGACGAGCGTGCCGTCGTCGGGCGCGGCGTGCGCGCCGAGGCCGCCCGCCTCGGCCTCCGACACGTCGTCCGCGGCCGTGCCCGACGACGTCCAGTCCTCGAGCTCGGAGGCCGCCTGCGCGCTGTCGACGACCGCGAGGTCGAGCCCGACGGTGTTCATCGCGGTGAGGAACTCCGGGTAGGAGATGCGGTACGCGTGCGGGTAGGTGAGCGTCGAGACGCCCTCGGCGCGCGTCGCCGCGACCGACAGCGCCATGAGGACGCGGTGGTCGTTGAACGAGGACAGCGGCGCGCCGCGCAGCCGCCGCGCGCCCGTGACGTGCAGCTCGTCGCCCCGGACGAGCCCGGCGTCCGCGCCGAGGCGCCCCAGCTGGAGCATCGCGCCCACGCGGTCGGACTCCTTGAGCCGCACGTGCCCGGCGTTGCGGAACCGGCTGGTCCCGTCGGCGAACGATGCCATCGCGGACAGCACGGGCAGCAGGTCGGGGATGGGACCGCAGTCGACGTCGACGGGCGCGAGCGGCGACCCGTCGTGGCGCACGCGCACGAAGCCGGTCGCCCGGTCACGCTCGAGCGGGACCCCCATCGCGGTCGCGAGGTCGAGGAAGTCGGCCTCGGGATGGTCGGTGTCGGCGGCGCGCGTGGCCCGCAGCCCCCGGAGCAGGACGTCCGACGGGTGGGCGGCGGCCGCGGCGATCCCGAACGCCGCGGACCCGATGTCGGGCGGCAGCTCGTAGCGCGCCGGCGTCGCCGTCTGGTTCGCGGGCACGTGGAACGTCAGCCAGTCGTCCTCGGGCTCGACGACGAGGCCGAAGTGGCGCATCATCCGCACGGTCAGCTCGACGTACGGGCGCTCGTTGAGGTGTCCCCCGGTCACGTGGATCGTCGTGTCCCGCTCGGCGAACGGTGCGACGAGCAGCAGGCCCGACAACCACTGCGACAGCGTCCCGGCGATGTGCGCCTCGCCGCCGCGCGGTCGCCGCGGCTGGACGGTGATCGGCGGCCGGTCGGCGTCCGACTCGAGCTCGACGCCCAGCTCCCGCAGCGCGTCGAGCAGGGCCTTGATCGGCCGGCGCCGGAAGTACTTCATGCCCGTGAGCGTCACCGGCCGGTCCGCGAGCGCCGCGAGCCCCGTCATGAAGTAGAGGGTCGTGCCCGACGACCCGACGTCGAGGACCCCGTCCTCGGCGCGCGAGCCGTGGTCCACGAGGTCGCCGGCGCGGGCCGTGGAGTACGGCCCGCCGTCGATCACGTAGTCGTCCCCGACGACCTCGATCCGGGTGCCCAGCGCATGGAGCACCCCGGTCGTCCACTCGACCTGACGCGTGCGCGAGACCCCGGTCACCACGCTCCGCCCGGGGGCCAGCGACGCCAGCACCAGCGCCCGGTGGGCGTGGTACTTGGACACCGGCACCTCGAGCTCCCCGACCACCGCGTCGCCCGTCCCTGCGACCCGAAGCTGCATCGTCGACACCCTCCGCTCTCACGTGGTGCGGACGTGACGGGCGGCCCGCGTCGGACGCGCGGCGGACGGGCGGGGACGGTTCCCCGTCGTTCGTCGTGGAGGTCTGGCGCGGCGTCGTCGCACGTCCAGCCTGGCTTCTGCGGAGGTTACCCCTCCGTAGGCTTCGGCACCGTAGGTTTGCCACCAGGCGGGACGTCGTGTCGCGGCTGCTCGGGGACGGGCGCGGGCCGCCGGAGCCCCGGAAGCCCGGGATCTCAGGACTCGCGGGCGCCTTCGAGGGTCAGGAGCTCGCCGCCGGGGAGGACGACGTACGCCGTGGTGCCGACGCCCGTCGACGTCTCGCCGAGGATCTCGTGGACGACGGTGAGCGCGTCCTCGATGTCGATCGCGTAGCCCTCGACGTCAGCCGTGCCGGTCGAGGCGGCCGTCGTCATGCCGACGACCTCGCCCTGCGCGTCGAGCAGCGCGCCGCCCGAGTCGCCGGACACGACGTCGGCGTCGACCTGGATGAGCCCCGTGAGCGTCTCGCTGGTCTCGCCGACCGAGGGCGCCGTCGTGATCGTCCGGTCGAGGGCCGTGACGGTGCCGTCGGCGGCGCGCAGGTCGCCCGTCCCCGCCGAGTTCCCGACGGCGGTCACGTCGTCCCCGACCGCGAGGTCGTCGCTCGTGTCGAGCGTCGCCGTCGCGAGGCCCGAGGCGCCACTGAGCTGGAGGACGGCGACGTCGTGCGTGGTCGATGCACCCGTGACGGTCGCCGCGTAGGTCGTGCCGGTCGAGGTGTCGACGACGCGGACCTCGGTCGCGCCCTCCACGACGTGCGCGTTGGTCACGACCTCGCCGCCCGAGGTGAGGACGATCCCGGTGCCTGCCGACTCGGCGCGGCCGCCGTCCACGAGGGCCTCGACGACCACGACGCCCGTCGCCTCGGCCGATGTCGCCGTCGTCTGCTCGAGCGCGGTCGACGTGCCGTCCGCCGAGCCCGTGCCGGCTCCGGAGCCCGTGCCGGTCCCGTCCTGGCTCGAGCCGTCCTGGCTCGAGCCGTCCGTGCTGTCGGGCGGGCCCGACGGCACCTGGTCGGACCCGTCCTGTCCGGGCGCCGAGCCGTCGGTGCCGGCGCCGGAGCCGTCCGTCCCCTGTCCGGGGAAGCTGCCGCCCGGCCCGCCGACCTGGCTGCCGACGGACGAGCCGCCCGCGGCCTCGGCCGACTGGCCGCCGCCCACGAGCGCGGTGACGCCGGCGCCGCCCAGCGCGCCGACCACGAGGGCGCCCGCGACGGAGCCCGCGAGGACGCGCCGGGACGTGCGGGTGTGGGCAGGGGCCGGGGCCGCGGACCCGGCCGCGGCGTCCTGGTCGGGCGCGGGCTGCGCCGGACCGGCCGCGGGGGCCGTCGGGGGCTGCGGCGGTGCGAACGGAGGCGCGGGCGGTGCCGGCGGACCGGCCGGGGCGGCCTGGAACGTGGGGTCGGCGGACGGCGGCGACGGCACCTGCCCGACGCCGTCGGGCGTGCGCCCCTGCTGCTCGTGCTCGTGCTCGGTCATCGTGGTCCTCCTCGGGTCACGGCACCGGCTGGTGCCCGACTCCTAGACCACGCCCCAGACGTGAGACGCGTGCTGTCGCGCGCCCTGCGTCCCCTGTGAGTCTCCTCCCAGCCGGCTGGGAACCTGAGAGCCGCCGGGGAACGCTCGCTAGGCTGCCGCCATGCCGTCCGAGCGACTCGCCTCCCCTCCCGGCCGCTGGCGCGACGTGGCGCGCGCGACCGGGCTCCTCGCTCCCGACGGCGCGGTCGCGTCGACGGTGTTCGCGGAGATGAGCGCGCTCGCCGCCCGCACGGGGGCGCTCAACCTCGGCCAAGGGTTCCCGGACGTCGACGGGCCCGCGTGGATCCGCCGCGCGGCCGCGGACGCGATCGCCCCGGACGCCGAGCACGGCGCCAACCAGTACCCGCCCGGCCCCGGCATCCCGGTTCTGCGCGAGGCGATCGCGGGGCACCAGCAACGCCACTACGGCCTGACGCTCGACCCGGAGACGGAGGTCCTCGTCACGACCGGCGCGACCGAGGCGCTCGCCGCCGCGCTCCTCGCCCTGGCCGGCCCGGGCGACGACGTCGTGACCCTCGAGCCCTTCTACGACTCGTACGCCGCGGGGATCGCGCTCGCGGGCGCCCGGCACGTCACGGTCCCGCTGGTGCCCGGCCCGGACGGGTTCCGCCTCGACGCCGACGCGCTGCGCGCCGCCGTGACCCCGCGGGCCCGCGTGATCCTGGTCAACACGCCCCACAACCCGACGGGCACCGTGCTCACGCGGGCCGAGCTCGAGGGGGTCGCCGCGGTCGCCCGGGAGGCGGACGCCGTCGTCGTGACGGACGAGGTCTACGAGCACCTCACGTTCGACGGTGCCGCCCACGTCCCGCTCGCGACCCTCCCGGGCATGGCGGAGCGCACGCTCACGGTGTCGTCGTCGGGCAAGACGTTCTCGCTCACGGGCTGGAAGATCGGGTGGGTCACCGGGCCGGAACCCCTGGTCACCGCGGTGCGGACCGTCAAGCAGTTCCTCACCTACGTCTCGGGGGCGCCGTTCCAGCCCGCCGTCGCACGGGCGCTCGCGGACGACGCCTATCCCCGCGAGCTCGCCACCTCCCTCGCCGCGCGCCGCGACCTGCTGTGCGCCGGGCTGGAGGCCGCGGGCTTCGCCGTCGTGCGCCCGCGGGGCACGTACTTCGTCCTGGCCGACGCCGCTCCCCTGGGCTTCGACGACGGCACCGCCCTGTGCCGGCGGCTGCCCGAGCTGGCGGGCGTCGTCGGGGTGCCGGTCGCGGCGTTCTGCACCGCGGGGTCCGATACCGAGCGCGCCCTGCGGTCCTGGGTGCGGTTCACGTTCGTCAAGCGCGAGGACGTGCTGCGCGACGCCGTCGGGCGGCTCGGGGCGCTCGGGCGCTGACGGCTGCCGCGGCTCAGCGCAGGACGAGCGACACCGCGACGAGCACCATGACGACCGCGATCACGCCGTCGAGCACGCGCCACGCCGCGCGCCGCGCGAACACGGGCGCGAGCGCCCGCGCCCCGTATCCGAGGCCGACGAACCACAGCCAGCTCGCGACGCACGCGCCCGCAGCGAACGCCCAGCGGAGCGTCCCGTGGCCGGCCGCGACGGAACCGAGCAGCAGGACGGTGTCCAGGTAGACGTGCGGGTTGAGCCACGTGAGCGCGAGCGTCGTGAGGACCGTCGCGCCGAGCGCCGCGGGGGGTCGCTGGCCCGCCGGGTGGAGGGCCCCCGGGTCGTGCCGGGGCAGCGCCCGCAGGCCCGACCGCACGCCGTAGGCCACGAGCACCGCGGCCCCGACCCAGCGGACCACCTCGAGCACCGCGTCGGACCGCGCGACGACGGCGCCGAGCCCCGCGGTGCCCGCCGCGATGAGCACCATGTCGCTCGCGGCGCAGATCAGCACCACCGTCCCGACGTGCTCGCGTCGCACGCCCTGGCGCAGCACGAACGCGTTCTGCGCGCCGATCGCCACGATGAGCGACAGGCCGAACGCGAGACCGGAAAGCCCGGCGGCGAGGGAGTCCACGACGACGACGCTAGCGTCCGACCGCAGGCTCCGGGGCCCCGATCAGTCTGTAGCGCGATGACGATTTCTCACGGCTCGTTAGCATCGCTTCATGGACTGGGATCTCGCACAGCTCCGCGCGCTCGACGCCGTCGTCTCCCACGGCACGTTCGACGCCGCCGCCCGCGCGCTGCACGTGACGCCGTCGGCGGTGAGCCAGCGGATCAAGGCGCTCGAGGCGCAGGCGGGCCGGGTCCTGGTCCGCCGGACCAAGCCGGTCACCCCGACGGAGGACGGGCGCGAGCTGCTGCGCCTCGCGCGTCAGGTCGCGCTGCTGGTCGCCGAGGCCGACGCCGCGCTCGCCGGCACGGGTGGACGCGCGGGCGCGCCCCGGGTGGTGCTTCCCGTCGCGGTCAACGCCGACTCGCTCTCGACGTGGGCGGTCCCCGCGCTCGCCGGGCTCGGCGACGGCGTGGCGGTGGACGTGCGGCGCGAGGACCAGGACCACTCGGTCGAGCTCCTGCGCGACGGCGAGGTGATGGCAGCGATCACGACGCAGGCGCGGCCGGTGCAGGGCTGCACCGTCCAGGCGCTCGGCGCGATGCGCTACCTGCCCGCGGCCTCGCCCGCGTTCAGCCGTCGGTGGTTCGGCTCCCGGACCGCGCCCGACGTGACGCCGGACGCCCTGGCCGCCGCGCCGGTCGTCGTCTACGACCGCAAGGACGACCTGCAGGACCGCTACCTGCGCCGGAAGACGAAACGCCGGATCGACCCGCCGCGGCACCACGTGCCGGGCTCGTCCGCGTTCGCGCAGGCCGTCCGGCTGGGCCTCGGCTGGGGCATGGTCCCCGAGCAGCAGGCCGACGAGCTCGTGGCGCGCGGCGACCTCGTGGTGCTGGACGAGGCGGGCGCCGACGACGTCCGGCTGCACTGGCAGCAGTGGCGGGTCCGGTCGGCGGCGCTCGACGCCCTCGCGGCCTCGGTGCGCGAGACCGCGGCGCGGGCGCTTCGCCCGATCGCCTGAGCCCACCGGAAGCCGTGACGCCCGGCGCGTGCCGCCGCCCGGCGCGTGCCGTCGTCGGACGCGGTCAGGACGACGCGGCGACCCCCGCGTGGAACCCGCCCTCGCGGCGGAACGCGGGCGTGGCGACGGCGAGCACGAGGATCGCGACCGCGATGGCCCCGAGCATCACGGAGCTCATGGCCGCGGCGGTCGCGCCGAGCACTCCGACGAGCGGGCTGACGACGCCCGCGATGCCCGTCTGGAGCGCGCCGATCACGGCGGACGCGGTGCCGGCCATCTCGCCGTGGCGGGTCAGCGCGAGCGCCGACGCGTTCGACGGGACCATGCCCTGCATCGAAAGGACGAGCCACAGGCCGGCGAGCACGCCCAGGAGCCCGCCGACGCCGGTGACCGCGAACGCCACGAGCCCGGCCGCGAAGACGAGCTGGACGACGAGGGCCGTGCGCAGGAGGCGGATCGGCGCGACCTTGCGGACGAGCGCCGCGTTGACCTGCGCGGACGCGACGAGCGCGAGGCCGTTCACGGCGAAGAGCAGCGAGAAGGCGCCCGACGACAGCCCGAAGTGCTCCTGGAACACGAACGGCGAGCCGGACACGTAGCTCATGACGACGGCCATGCCGAGCCCGGGCACGACGGCGAGCGCGAGGAACCGGCGGTCCCGGACGAGCGTGCGGTACCCGCGCAGGGCGGCCGGGAGCCCGCCGGTGACGCGGCGCTCCACGCGCAGCGTCTCGGGGAGCGCGCGGAGCACCACGGCCCCGAGCACGACGCCCATGAGCGCGAGCACGAGGAAGATCCCGTGCCAGCTCCCCCAGCCCTCGACGAGCGACCCGACGGTCGGCGCGAGCAGCGGCGACAGACCGATGACGAGCATGAGCCGGGAGAACATGCGGGCGGCCTCGGCACCGCTGAAGCGGTCGCGGATGATCGCCATGCTCGTGACGGACGCGGACGCGTTGAAGAAGCCCTGGATCACGCGCAGCACGATGAGCATCGTGATGTTCGGGACCATGATCGACAGCACGGACGTGACCACGTGGCCCGCGAGCCCGACCAGCAGCGGGCCGCGGCGGCCGAACCGGTCCGAGAGCGGGCCGATCACGAGGGTGCCGAGCGCGGCGCCGATGAGCATCGCGGACATGGTGACCTGCGCGCCGGCGTCGGTGGTGTGCAGGTCGTGCGCGACGTCCGGCAGGGCCGGCAGGTACATGTCGGTCGTGAAGGCGGGGAGCGCGGAGAGGGAGCCGAGCAGGAGGATCCACGCGGCGGTCGAGCGGGGACCGGTGCGAGGCCCCGCGAGGAGGCGTGAGCGGAGGCTCGGGCGGGGCGCGGGGGCGAGGGGCTGCGCCCGGGTGGAGGTCAGGTCGGCGGTGGGGTTCGGATCATCGGGGTCGTCGGCACGCGTCACGACGGCCATCCTATCGAATCGTTTCGAGCAGGCCTCGTGAATTCGCGGCGCACCGTGTGACGATCGTGTGCCGGGCCCGCGACGCCGGACGGCGGTCGGATGTGGGCGGCATGGCCGACGATGGACCCATGTGCGGCCGCTACGCCTCCTTCCGAGAGGCCCAGGACCTCGCCGACGCCTTCGCGATCGACGCCGCCCTCGTCGAGCCCGCGGTGCGCGAGCTCGCCCCGAGCTGGAACGTCGCCCCGACGCAGGACGTGCGGATCGTCGTCGAGCGGACGCCGAAGGGCGAGCCGGACGGCCCGGTCGAGCGGTCGCTGCGGCTCGCGCGATGGGGGCTCGTGCCGAGCTGGGCGAAGGACCCGTCGGTCGGCAACCGGATGATCAACGCGCGCGTCGAGTCGCTCGTCGACAAGCCCGCGTTCGCCAAGCCGTTCGCGGCCCGGCGCTGCCTCGTCCCCGCGGACGGCTACTACGAGTGGAAGAAGCTCGAGCCGGCGCCGGGCTCGAGCCCGTCGGGCCGGGCGCGAACGCCCAAGCAGCCGTACTACATCACCCCCGCCGACGACGACGTCGCGGCCCTCGCAGGCCTCTACGAGTTCTGGCGGGACCCCAGCCGGGCGGCCGACGACCCGCGCCGCTGGCTCGTGTCGACCACGATCGTCACGATGCCGGCCAGCGACGACCTGGCCGGGATCCACGACCGCATGCCCCTCGTGCTCCCCCGGTCGGCGTGGGACGCGTGGCTGGACCCGTCGGTCGGGGCCGAGGGCGCGTCGGCGCTGCTGGGCCAGACGCCCGAGCTGATGCGCTTCCGCGAGGTGTCGTCGCTGGTGAGCAACGTGAACAACGACTCCCCTGCGCTGCTGGCACCCGTCGACTGACGGGTCGCGGCCGGGTGCGCCGCCCGGCGCGGCCGTGTCGAACGGGTCACAACTGGCCGCATCGATGTGACCCGTGGATACCCCCCGGGGTATGGTCGGTCCATGCTCAGCCCCACCGCCACCCCGTCCGCGCACCCCGACACCCCCGCTCGGCGCTACGTCGTCGTCGGTGGGGTCGCTGCGGGTGCGAGCGCCGCGGCGCGCCTCCGCCGCCTCGACGAGACCGCGGAGATCGTCGTCCTCGAGCGCGGCCCGCACGTGTCGTTCGCAGGCTGCGGGCTGCCCTACCTCGTGGGCGGCGAGATCGCCGAGCCCGACGACCTCCTCGTCCAGACGCCCGCGAGCCTGCGCGCCGCGCTGAACCTCGACGTGCGGACGTCGCACGACGTCGTCGGGCTGGACGCGGACGCTCGCACCGTCCGGGTGCGCACGCCGGAGGGCGAGACCGACCTCGCGTACGACGCGCTCGTCCTCGCACCAGGTGCGGTCGCCGCGCGCCCACCCCTCCCCGGCCTCGGCTCGCCGCGCGTGCACACCCTGCGCACCGTCGCCGACGGGGCCGCGCTCCGCGCGCTCGTGGGCACCGCACGCCGCGCCGTCGTGCTCGGCGGCGGGTTCATCGGGCTCGAGGCCGCCGAGGCGCTCGCGCAGCGGGGGCTCGACGTCACGCTCGTGCAGCGGTCCGCGCACGTCCTGTCGACCTTCGAGCCCGAGCTCGCGCGGCTCGTGACCGACGAGCTCGAGCGGCTCGGGATCGACGTCCACGCGGGCTCGGGCGCCGCTGCGGTCGAGCACCTCGCCGACCACGACGTCGTCGCGCTCGCCGACGGGACGCGGCTCGAGGCCGACGTCGTCCTGCTCGCCGTGGGCGTGCGCCCCGACACCCGAGTCTTCGAGGAGGCGGGGGTGCGCTGCGAGGACGGCGCGATCGTCGTCGACGAGCGCGGCCGCACCTCGCTGCCGTGCGTCTGGGCCGCGGGCGACGCGACCACCAGCGTCGACGCCGTCACGGGGGCACGCCGGCCCGTGACCCTCGCAGGGCCGGCGAACCGCGCCGGCCGGCTCGTCGCCGACGACATCGCCGGGCACCCGACCGCCCGGTCCGTGCCGCGCCCGCTCGGCACCGCGATCGTCCGCGTCGGCGGGCTCGCCGCGGCCACGACCGGCGCGAACCACGCGGACCTCGACGCACTGGGCGTGCCCTACCGCACGCTCCACCTGCACCCCACCCAGCACGCCGGCTGGTTCCCCGGTGCCGCGCAGCTCCACCTCGTCGTGCACGTGGACGCCGACGACGGCCGGATCCTCGGCGCCCAGGCCGTCGGCCCCGACGGGGTCGACAAGCGCATCGACGTGCTCGCGACCGCCCTGCGCGCCCACCTCACCGTGCACGACCTGGTCGACCTCGACCTCGCCTACGCGCCACCCTTCGGCGCCGCCAAGGACCCCGTGACGATGGCCGGGCTGCTCGGCTCGAACGTCGTCGACGGCACCTTGCGGCTCTGGTACGCGGACGAGCTGGACGAGGTCACCGCGCACGCGCTCGTGCTCGACGCCCGCAGCCGGGACGAGTTCGCGACCGGGCACGTCCCCGGCGCCCTCAACGTCCCGCACACCGAGCTGCGCGACCGGCTCGACGAGGTTCGCGCGGCCGCGGCCGGGCGTCCCGTCCGGGTCCTGTGCCAGTCCGGGGTGCGCTCCTACCTCGCGCACCGCGTGCTCGCCCAGCACGGGTTCGACAGCGCCTCGCTGTCCGGCGGGATGCTCACCCTGCGCGCCGCGCTCGGCCCCCGTGCCACCGTCGTGCTCGTGCGGCCCGACGAGGACGCCGTCCGCGTGGACGACCGCGCCGCCTGACCTCGCGCAGCACCCGCGCACCCCACCCGCCACCCCGAGGAGCACCGATGACCACGCCCGACGCCGAGGCCCGCCGCAAGATCGTCAACCGCCTGCGCCGCGCGCGCGGCCAGCTCGACGCCGTCGTGAACGCCGTCGAGAACGACGCCTCGTGCCGCGAGGTCGTCACCCAGCTCGCCGCCGTGTCGAGCGCGCTCGACCGTGCCGGCTTCGCGATCGTGTCGTCCGCCATGAAGGACTGCGTCGGCGATCCCGAGGGCACCGCCGACGGCCTCACCACCGAGGAGCTCGAGAAGCTCTTCCTCATGCTCGCCTGAGCCTTCCCCACCCACCGGTACCCGACCGCCATCCCCGGCACCGAGGAGACGAACCCCATGTGTTACCCCACCACCTGCAGCACCTGCGGCAAGACGACCTGGAAGGGCTGCGGCCAGCACGTCGACGACGTCCGCCGCACCGTGCCCGCCGCCGAGTGGTGCGACGGCCACCCCGACGCCCCGAAGAGCACCTTCTTCTCGCGCCTCCTGGGGCGTTGAGCGGGCACAGCCCGCACCCGCCCCGCGCCAACGCACGGGTTCAGCACCACGCTCCCCGGGCGGCAGCGCGGGTCATCCACCGACCGATGTCGCCCCTGGTCAGAGGCCGCTCGATGGGCTAGAATCGAACACATGTTCGAGTCTGAGCGCGCCGAGGCCCCTCCTCGCGATGCTCTGTGCACGACTCCGCTCGCCGCACGTCTCGCGTCGCCCGCGCGGGGTCGGGAGGCCTCGGTGCTCGAGGTCGCGTTCGCGCACCTCATCGCGAGGTTGGTCGGCCTGGCGTCGCCTTCCGAGCCGGCCGACGACCGTGCGGACGCTCCCGAAGGCGCGGCCGACGGCGAGCTTGCGGACAGGATCGACCCGCTTCCGGCACCACCCCTGGACGTGCCGGACCTCGCCGCTCGACTTGCCCGGCTCGAGCCTTCCGAGGTCGGCGACGACGCACTGGTCGACGCCGTGGTGGCGTGGCAGCGGGTCGCGTCCTGGGCGGCCGCGCAGCAAGCCGTCGTGATCGACGAGCTGTTGGCCCGTGGCGGTTCGTCGTCGCGGGCCGCGGAGGCAGTCGTCCACGAGTTCACGGCCGCTCTCGTGACGTCCCGGCACGCAGCCGCCGCGCTGGTGGGTCGGGCGGCCGGGCTCGCGGCGTCGCCGCAGGTCGCGGACGCGCTCGCGGACGGTCGGATCGACACCGCCCGCGCCGACGTCCTGGTGTCCTACGAGGCCGTTCCCGTCGCCGTGCGCCTCCGGGTGGCGCCTGACCTCGTCGGCACGGCGGAGCGTCCTGGTCCGGCCACTGGGCTCACGCCCGCCCAGCTTCGCGACCGGCTGCGGCGCGCGGCGATCGAGTCCGATCCGAACGGCGCGACCCGGCGAGCCGAAGAGGCGGTGGCGCGCCGTCACGTCTGGATCGACCCGGCGCCCGACCAGATGGCCTGGCTCACCGCCCTGCTGCCCGCCGCGGACGCCGCCCGGCTCTGGGCCCGGCTCGACGCGACCTCCCGCGACGTCGTCCGCGCCGCCGGCGAGACCCGGACGCTCGCACAGGTCCGCGCCGACACTCTCACCGATCTCGTCATCCATGGCTGCACCGGTGCCCGCATCGAGGGCCCCGCCGACGATCGCGCGCAGTCCGACCGCGTGCAGTCCGATCGTGCCGAGTCCGACCGGGCCGCGTCGCGCGCTGCCGCGTCCGACACTGCCGAGTCCGACACGAGCGGGGCCGGTTGTTCCTCCGCGGTGCGCACCGTGGTCAACGTGACGGTCGCGGCGACGACGCTCCTGGGCGCCGACGAGGCGCCCGGGCACCTCGCGGGCTACGGCCCGATCACCGCGCCGCTCGCCCGAGCGCTCGCTGCCGGTGACGACGCGACGTGGCGCCGGATCCTCACCGATCCCGCGACCGGCGCCGCCACCGACGTGTCCCGGACCACCTACCGGCCCGGCGTCGTGCTAGGCGATCTGGTCCGGACCCGCGACGCGACCTGCACGTTCCCGGGCTGCCGGGTCCCGGCAGCCCGGTGCGACCTCGACCACGTCGAGCCGTTCGACTCCTCCCAGCGGATCACCGGGCAGACGTGCGCCGCGAACCTTCATCCCGTGTGCCGCGCGCACCACAACGCCAAGACGCACGGCGGCTGGCAAACCCGTCGAGACGAGGGCGGCGGGATCACGTGGTCAGCGCCGTCCGGTCACGACTACACGGCCGCCGCTCACCCGACCGACCCTGCGGTCCCTCCCGGCCCGACCACCCGCCGAGCGTCAGCCGTCCGGACCACATCGCGACAGAGATCGGCGCTACCGGACGACGACCCGCCGTACTAGCGCCCCGCATGCTCCGACGTCGGCTCGTTTCAACGCTGCGCCGCGCCTGATGCTGCGCGCAATGCGGTACGAGCGAGCACCGCGGCGGCGCTCCTCCAGTGTCCAGGTCCGGCCGCACCGGGCGCGGTCCCGATCGTCGTGCAGCCGCTGGACGGCACGCGCCAACCGCTGGATCTCACGTAGCTACACGCTCAGCCCCGGTACGCGCGCTGCAGCTGCACGGGCTCGATCATGCCGAGCCCCTGCACCTCGACGCCGGGCCGTGCGGTGAGCGCGAACCGTGCGTCGTCGGCGAGCAGCCCGGCGGTGTCGCGGTCGACGAGGACGCTGCCGGGGTCGGCGATGTCTACGAGGCGGGCTGCAAGGTTCACGCTCGGCCCGAACACGTCGCCGAACCGGGCGAGCACGCGCCCCCACACGAGGCTGACGCGCACGGGGACGCCGTGCTCGCCGCGCGTCGCGGGCGCCTCGGCGAGGCCGAGGGCGACCTCGGCCCCGGTGGCGACGTCGTCGGCGACGTAGAGGACGGCGTCGCCGATGGTCTTGACGACGCGCGCGCCGGCGGCCGAGATGACGTCGCGCGCGCCGGACTCGAAGTCCTGGACGAAGTGGGCGAGCTCGATGGACTCGAAGCCGGCGGTGCGCTTGGTGAAGTCGACGATGTCCGCGAACCCGACCGCGCGGGCGAGCCGGAGCTCCCCCTGGCCGGAGACCCCCTGCTCACGGGCGTGGGAGAACTCGACGGCGTACCGGCCCGCGTACGCGGCGAGCTGGCGGCGCCACGCGTGCGTGAGCTGCCGTTCGAGCACGGGCGCGATCCCGGGCAGCCGGTCGAGGAGCTCGAGCCTGGCCGCGACCGGGTCGAAACCCTGCCGTTCGACGAGGTCCCCGACGAGCGCCTCGGCCTGCCAGAGCACGAGCCGGTCCATGGTGTGCCCGGTGGAGCGCAGGAGGGTGGTGACGGTGCTGGGGTCGAGGCGCTGGTCGTCGGCGAGCTGGAGGATCTCCCGGAGCGCGCGCACGTCGTCGTCCGTGAAGATGCGTTCGTCGTCGTCGACGGCGGAGAGGCCCAGTGCCCGCCACGACTCGTGGACGAACTCGACTCCCGTCCCCAGCTCGGCCGCGACCTCGGGGGCGGTCCGGGCGGCGGGCCCGCCCAGGAGGTGGTCGTCGAGGAGGTGGTCTTCGAGGACGCCGGCGGTCGGGTCGTCGACCCGTGCCGGCCCGCGGTCCTCGCTGCTCACCCGCCCAGGGTAGCCGCGCCGCCCGCACGGACGTGGCGTACGTCACCGGTGACGACGGACCGCGTGCTGCCGTCGTCCGCGCGGACGAGCAGCTCGCCGTCCGGGCCGAGCCCGTACGCGTCGCCGTCGAGCCGCGTCCCGTCGACGAGGTCGACGGCGACGCGCGCGCCCACCGTCACGCACGCGTCGGCGACGGCGGAGGCCAGGCCGGGCAGGCCGTCGCCCCCGGGGAGCCGGGCGGCGCGCGGGTCCCCATCGGCGGCGCGCCACGCGTCGAGGATCCGCACGAGCTCGCGAACCTGGGCCTCGAGCACCACGGCCCGGTCGACGTCCGGCGCGCCGGACGCCGCCAGCGAGGTGGCGCTGGGCACGGGAAGCTCCTCGGGAGCCTGGCTGACGTTGATCCCGACCCCGACGACGGCGCGGCCGTCGGCCAGCCCTTCGACGAGGATGCCGACGGCCTTGCGGTACGGACCCCAGCCGGTCACGTCGGTTCCGTCCAGCGCGGGCAGCAGGACGTCGTTCGGCCACTTGACGACCGGCTCGAGGCCGGTCGTCGCGCGCAGTGCCCGCACGACGGCGAGCCCGACGAGCAGGGGCAGCCACGAGAGCCGGCGCACCGGCACGCCCGGGGCGACGAGCAGCGACGACGTGAGCGCGGCGCGCGCGGGCGTCTCCCAGGTCCGCCCGGCGCGGCCCCGGCCCGCGGTCTGGTGGTCGGCGACGAGGAGGGCGGGCGTCGGCCAGTCGTCGGGCCCGGCCACCGCGGCTGCCGCCAGGTCCGCGTTCGTCGATCTCGACGTGGCGACGACCTCGACCCTCGCGAGCGGTCCACGCGGGGCGAGGAGGACGGCGGCGAGCGCGCCGGCGTCGAGCGGCGAGCGGGCGGCAGGCGAGGCGGGATCGGGGGTCATGGCACCAGTGTGCGGGGAAGGCCGCCGACGCGAGCGTTGTCGTCAACCTCCAAACCGAGAGGACGAGACCGCGCGTCGCCATCGTCGAGTTGGCGCCACCCACCAACTAGGCTCGCAGGGTGACCCAGGACTCAAGCGCCACGCCGGAGACCCCCGCCCGGCTGACCGGCACCGCCGCCAAGCTGGCCGACCTCGCGGAGCGCCGCCGCGCCGCCGTCGAGCAGCCGGAGGAGGACGCCCGGACCAAGCAGCACGCGCGCGGCAAGAAGACCGCGCGCGAGCGCATCGAGGCGCTCCTCGACGAGGGCAGCTTCGTCGAGCTCGACGCGTACGCGACGCACCGGTCGACCAACTTCGGCCTCGACAAGCGCAAGATCCCGGGCGACGGCGTCGTCGTCGGGTACGGCACGGTCGACGGCCGCCAGGTGTGCGTGTACAGCCAGGACTTCACCGCCTTCGGCGGGAGCCTCGGCGAGGTCCACGGCCAGAAGATCACCAAGGTCCAGGACCTCGCGCTGCGCACCGGCGCCCCGATCATCGGCATCTCCGACGGCGGTGGCGCGCGCATCCAGGAGGGGGTCGCGGCGCTCACGCAGTTCGCGGAGATCTTCCGGCGCAACGTCGCGGCATCGGGCGTGATCCCGCAGATCTCGCTCATCCTCGGCCCGAGCGCGGGCGGCGCGGTCTACTCCCCCGCGCTCACCGACTTCATCGTCATGGCCGACAAGACGTCCAACATGTTCATCACCGGCCCGGACGTCATCCGGGCGGTGACGGGCGAGGACGTCGGCTTCGAGGAGCTGGGCGGCGGCCAGACGCACAACGAGCGGTCGGGCGTCGCGCACTACCTGGGCGCGGACGAGGACGACGCGATCGACTACGTGCGCCACCTCATCGGCTACCTGCCGCAGAACAACCTCGCGGACCCGCCGCAGTGGATCCCCGACGACGTCCCCCTCGAGGTCACGGACGAGGACCTCGAGCTCGACACGCTGATCCCCGACTCGGACTCGCAGCCGTACGACATGCGGACCGTGATCGAGCACGTCCTCGACGACGGCGACTTCTTCGAGGTCCAGCCGCTGTTCGCGAAGAACGTCCTCGTGGGCTTCGGGCACGTCGAGGGGCAGAGCGTCGGCGTCGTCGCGAACCAGCCGCTCGCCATGGCGGGCACGCTCGACATCAACGCCGCCGAGAAGGCCGCGCGCTTCGTGCGCACGTGCGACGCGTTCAACATCCCGGTGCTGACGCTCGTCGACGTCCCGGGCTTCCTGCCGGGCACGGACCAGGAGTGGAACGGCATCATCCGCCGCGGCGCCAAACTCATCTACGCGTACGGCGAGGCGACCGTCCCGCTCGTCACGGTGATCACGCGCAAGGCCTACGGCGGCGCGTACATCGTCATGGCGTCCAAGCAGCTCGGCGCGGACGTCAACCTCGCGTGGCCGACGGCGCAGATCGCCGTCATGGGCTCGTCGGGCGCCGTGAACATCCTGCACCGCCGGACGTTGGCCACCGCCGAGCAGGCCGGCAAGGACGTGGAGGCCGAGCGCCTCCGCCTCGTCGACGAGTACCAGGACGCGATCGTCAACCCGTGGGACGCCGCCGCGCGGGGCTACGTCGACGGCGTCGTCGCGCCGTCCGAGACCCGCGTGCAGGTCGTCCGCGCGCTGCGTGCGCTGCGCAGCAAGCGCGCGAGCCTGCCCCCCAAGAAGCACGGGAACATCCCGCTGTGAGGAGCGTTCGATGAGCGACCACGACGACATCACCCACGGCCCGGCGCCGCTCGGCGCCGTCGACGCCGCACCTCTGCACGACGCCGTCGACGAGCTCGCGCGCGCCCTGCACGAGTACGTGGACACGGCGGTGGGCGTGCGCGCCGAGTTCGGGGCGGCGGAGGCCGACGAGGACCCGCGGATCCTCGCGCTCGAGACCCGGATCGCGACGCACAACGCGGGCGTCTTCGACGCGCTCCACTCGAGGCTCGGCATGCATCCCGACCTCACGACGCTGACGTGGGGCGAGGACGAGGCCGCCGAGCACGACCACGAGCACGCGGAGGGCGAGACGGCCGAGGCGGAGGTCTTCTACCTGGGCTTCGTCGTGACTCCTCCGACGCGCCCGACCGACGCGTCGATGGGCACCGTGATCGACCTGCTCGACGAGGCCGGCGAGGACACCGTGACCAAGCTCGTGGGCGCCGGGTTCGACGTCGTCGAGTGGGCGGCGTCGCGTGGCGAGCCCGGGCTGTTCGACGACGAGGACGACGATGACGAGTCCTGACGGCAGGTCCGGCGCGCCGGAGGAGACGACGACGGCCGCCCAGGTCCGGGTCGTGCGCGGCGCCCCGGACGAGATCGAGGTCGCGGCGCTCGTCGCAGGTCTGGCGGCCGCGGCTGCCGGCCTGAGCGTGCCCGCGGACGCCGCGCCCGTCGACGAGTGGACGAACCGCGTGCGGACGATGCGCGGCAACAGCGGCACCGCGAAGAGCTTCGGGGGGCGCGCGGGGCGGCACAACGCCGACGCGTGGCGCTGGAGCCTGCGCGCGTAGCGCCGCCGCGTAGGACCACCGCGGCACGCCGCCGCGGCGTCGCACCACCGCTACGCTCGGCCGCATGACGAACCCGCAGGCACCGAGCGCTCCGCGGCGCGTCTCCGTCGTGCTGTTCGAGGGCTTCGAGCTCCTCGACGTGTTCGGGCCGGTCGAGCTGCTGGGTACGGTCCCGGACCTCGTGTCGGTCGAGCTCGTGGGGCCGGACGCGGGCCCGGTGCCCAGCTCGCAGGGCACCGAGGTCGTCGCGACGGCGTCGTACGCGTCCGCGGCGGACCCGGACGTCGTCCTCGTCCCCGGCGGCGCGGGCACCCGCCCCCTCGCGGTCGACGACGCGTTCCTCGCCTGGCTGGCGGCGTGGGCGGGCCGGGCGCGCGTCGTGACCTCCGTCTGCACGGGCTCGGCTCTCCTCGCGGCGGCGGGGCTCCTCGACGGCTACCGGGCGACGTCGAACAAGAGGGCGTTCCGGTGGGTGGAGGGCCACGGCACGTCCGTCGAGTGGGTCGCGCAGGCGCGCTGGGTCGAGGACCGCGACCGGTGGACGTCGTCCGGCGTCGCCGCGGGCATGGACATGACGGCCGCCCTGATGGCGCGGCTGCTGGGCGACGGCGTCGCCGAGCTCGCGACGACGGCCGCGGAGCTGGACGTCCACCGCGACCCGTCCTGGGACCCGTTCGCACGGGTCCACGGGCTCGTCGACTAGCGCGGGCTCCGTCAGGCGGCCCTGGTCCGGAACACCGGCCAGGCGACCTCGGTGCGGTGGAGGCTCACGTCGGGCGTGTGGACCGCCGACACGACGAACGTCTCGCGGATCGGCCCGTCGACGCCGAGCGCGCGGCGCGCGACGTAGCTGCCGAGCGCACCGTACGTCCAGTCGATGTCGGCGCACGTGCCTCGGTGGACCATGACCGCGACCTCGGTCTCGTGCAGGCGCATCGGCCGGACCTCCACCGAGGCGTCGGCCGCGTCCGCGAGCGCCGCGAGCGCGTCCGGCGCGGGACGCTCGGCGACGGGCACGTACGCGACGAGAGTGCCCTGCTCGCGCTCGAACAGGTCCGGGTAGAACAGGGCACCGTGCGCGCCGGCCTGCTCCGCGCCGACGGCCTGGACCGCGGCGTCGATGGCGGCGTACGCCGGGGCGGTCCAGCCGGCCATCGCGAGCGAGAGGCGGGTGCGGGCCGCGAGCGCCCAGGTCGCGGGCTCCGCCCGGAACTCGACCTCGCCGCCGGCCGCGTCGGTGGCGTCGGCGTCGAGCAGGTGGTCGAGGGTGCGGCCCGGCGCGGGCGCCGGACCGGCCGGCGCGTCGAGCCCGAGCAGCGCCCGGAGGGTGCCGACGGCGCCGCGGACCTCGTCGAGCTGCCTCTCCATGCGGTCGAGGTGCTCCCCGATCCGGGCGGTGCGCTCGCCGACGTCGGCGGTGCTCACGACCGAGCGCACTTCGTCGAGCGGCATCCCGAGGTCGCGCAGGCGGCGCACGACCTGCGCGAGCGGCACCTGGGTGACGCTGTAGCTGCGGTACCCGGTCACGTCGTCCACGTGGTGTGGCACGAGCACGCCCTGAGCGTCGTAGTGCCGCAACGCCTTGACGGTGAGGTGCGTCATGCGCGAGAACTCGCCGATCGTGACCATGCCGTTCCGTCCGCTGCCGGCCATCCGCTCGCCCCTTCCGTCGTCACCGCGCGTCACGCGTCCGCGGGTCCTCGCCGCGTGGCGAACGCCAGCAGGCAGACGCCCACCAGCGCGGCCACACCCACCACCGCGAGGACGACGACGCTCGCCCCGAAGGCGTGCGCCACGGTCCCGCCGGCGGACCCGAGGACACCGTAGAAGACGACGCCCACGAGCGCGACGCCCACGCTGTTCCCGGCCTGCTGCGCCGTCTGGAGCGCGCCCGAGACCGAGCCGGCCTGCCGGGGGTCGGCGTGCGCGAGGACCTGCGCGGCGAGCGGCGTGATGCACAGCCCCTGGCCGGCCCCGGCGAGGAGCAAGCCGGGGACGAGCGCCGCCACCGTGGCTCCGGGACCGTCCGGTGCGGCGGCGAGCGCGAGGCCGAGGGCGCCGTACCCGGCGAGGATCGCGACGAGCCCCACGACGACGACCGCGCTGCCGTGGCGGGCCGCGAGGCCGGGGGCGGTGAACGACGTCGCGAGGTAGCCGGCCGCGAGGACGCCGAACACGAGACCGGCGTCGAGCGGGCTCAGCCCGAGGCCGTCCTGGAGGTAGAGCGCGAGCACGAAGTAGAACGACGCCTGGCCGCACCAGTACACGAGCTGCGCGACGAGCCCGAGCGACATCGACGGGCGGCGCAGCAGGGAGGGCGGGAGGAACGGTTGCCCGCCGGCACGCTCGAAGCGCACCCCGGACCGGTAGGTGACCACCGCGACGACCGGCACCAGGGCGAGGCTGACCCAGGTCCAGGCGGGCCACCCCGCCTGCCGGCCCTGCACGAGCGGCAGGACGAGCAGCACCATCGTGCGCGCGCCGAGCACCATCCCCACGAGGTCGAGGCGGCCCGCCCGGCGGGCACGCACGGCGGGCACGAGCCGGGGCGTGAGCGCGAGCGCGACGAGCCCGACGGGCACGTTCACGGCGAAGATCGCCCGCCACCCGAGGCCGTCGACGTCCGCGGCGATGAGGGCCCCGCCGACGAGCTGGCCGCCCGCCGCGGCGACGCCGAGCACGGCCCCGTACCAGGCGAGCGCCCGGGCACGGGCCTCGCCGGGGAAGCTCACGCCGATGATCGAGAGCACGCTCGTGCCGATGAACGCGGCACCGACGCCCTGCACGACCCGGGCGACCACGAGGACCGTCGCGCCCGGGGCCGCCACGCAGATCAGTGAGGCCGCCGTGAAGACCGTCAGGCCGAGGGCGAACCCGCGGCGGTGCCCGACGTGGTCGCCGAGCCTCCCCGCGAGGAGCTGGGTGGCGGCCATCGCGAGCGCGAACCCGGCGACGACCCACACGACCTCGCTCGGGCCGGCGTCGAGGTCGGCCGCGAGCGACGGCAGCGCGACGTTGACGCCGAAGAAGTCGAGGACCATGAGGAACGTCCCGGCGAGCAGGACGGGAAGCGCGCGCCACGGCGGCACGGGCACGGCGGGCGGCACGGCGGGCGGGACGACGAGCCGGGCGGCGGGCCGGTCGGCAGGAGTCGTCGTCGAGGTGGTGGTGGGTTCTCCGGTGCTGGTCATGCGACAGTTCTCGACCCTCCCCTCGGGGGAGGGTCAAGCACGTGCTCACGGCTGGTCCCGCCACCGCCGTTCACCCACCGTTCCCCCGGCGTCCGTCCCCACGCCGACGGCCGGGCACCGGGCGTCCTTACCGTCGGCGCTGATGACCGACCTCGCCACCAGCCGTGCGGCGCGCGACGACGCCACGAGCGGCGCTGCCGCGCGCCGCGCCACCACCCCCGCCGCGGAGCTCCACGGTCCCCGGGGCACGCTCCCGCACGTCGTGGCCGTCGCCGTCGTGCGGGACGAGGAGCCGTACCTCGCGACAGCCGTCGAGGCCGTCCTCGACCAGACGTGGGCGGGGCCGCTCGACGTCGTCCTGGCCGTCGGTCCGTCACGCGACCGGACCCGGGAGATCGCCGAGGAGTTCGCGGCCCGCGACCCGCGCGTCCACGTCGTCGACAACCCGACGGGATCGCGCTCCGAGGGCCTGAACCTCGCGGTCGAGCGGGCCGCGGCGATGCCCGGCTCCGACGACGGGGACGTCGTCGTCCGGTTCGACGGGCACGCCGTGCTGCCCGTCGGGTACGTGCGGCACGCGGTGCGGGTCATGGGCCGGACGGGTGCGGACGTCGTCGGCGGGATGATGGTGCCGGTCGGCCGCACGCCCTTCCAGCGGGCGGTCGCGCGCGCCATGGCGCACCCCGCGGGCATCGGCGCGACGTCGTTCCACACGGGCGGCGAGGCGGGACCGGCGCACACGGTCTACCTCGGGGTCTTCCGCCGGACGGCGCTCGAGCGCGTCGGCGGGTACGACCCGACGCTCGTGCGCGCCGAGGACTGGGACCTGAACCGGCGGATCCGCGCCGACGGCGGCGTGGTGTGGTTCGACCCCGAGCTGCAGGTCGTCTACCGCCCGCGCAGCACGGCGCGGGACCTCGCCCGCCAGTTCTGGCGCACCGGGATGTGGCGCCGGGAGATCGTCCGGCGGCACCCGACGACGGCGTCCCCGCGCTACCTCGCGCCCCCGGCCCTCGTGCTGGGCCTGGTCGCGTCGTTGGTGCTCGGCCTCGTCGGGCTCGTCGACGCGCTCGTCCCGCCGGCGCCGACCGCGTGGCTCGGCCTGGCGCTGTTCGCGCCCGTCTCGTACCTGCTCGTCGTCCTCACCGCGAGCGCCCACGCGGGCCTGCGCCAGCCGCGGGCGGTGAAGGTCCGGCTGCCCGTGGTCCTCGTCGTCATGCACGTCGCGTGGGGCGTCGGCTTCCTGCGCGGCGTCTCCCGCCACGCCCGCACCGAGCACCGCACGTGAACCCGACCCGTCCCCCGGAGGACACCGTGACCGCCCACCCACGCTCGGCCCTGCTGCTCCTGGCCTACGACTCGCAGCTGCGCTGGGCCCGGGCCCTCGGCGCGGCGCTCGAGGCGCAGGGCTGGACCTGCCGGTACGCGGCGCCGTCGGACGTGCGGAGCTTCGTCGACCCCGAGCTCGAACGGAGCCTCGGGGTGTATCTCGAGCGCGCGCCGTGGGCGGAGCTCGTGCAGCGCGCGGGCGCGTCGGACGCGCTCGTCCTCGCGCTCCAGGGCCCGCTGACGTCGCGGTTCGTCCAGGACCTCGCGGCGACGGGCGACGGCGGCGTGCGGCCGGTCGTCGTGACGGGCTGGGTCGGGGTCATCATCGAGAAGCTCGTCGCCGGCTACCTGGAGCGGTTCGCGTCGGACGTCGTCGCGGTGAACTCTCGCGAGGACCTGCGCAGCTTCGAGGCCGCGGGCGCACACCTCGGCCTGCCGACCGACAACCTCCTCCTGTCGGGGCTGCCCCTGCTCCCGTCTCGCCCCGCGTCGCCGCGCCGGGGTCCGGTGCGCACCGTCCTGTTCGCCGACCAGCCGACCGTGCCGTCGTCGCGCGCCGAGCGCCTCTACCTGTACGAGCGGCTCGTCGAGCACGCGCGCCGGCACCCCGAGCGCCGGGTGCTCGTCAAGCCGCGCCACCGGCCCGACGAGGACCCCTACCAGACGGTCCGCCACCACCCCGCGGAGCTGCTCGCGGACGCCGACCTCCCGGCCAACCTCGAGATCGTCTACGAGCCCCTGCCGGAGCTTCTCCCGGAGGTCGACCTCGTGCTCACCGTCTCGTCGACGGCCGGGCTCGAGGCCGTGGGCGCGGGCGTCCGGACGGTGTTCGTCGCGGACCTCGGGGTGCACGAGAACCTCGGCAACCACGTGCTGCTGCCGTCGGGGCTGGTACGGACGCTCGACGTGCTCGAGGGACGCGACGAGGACCTCCCCGAGCCGGACCAGGCGTGGCTCGCGGACTGGTTCGTGGGCGAGCCCGGGCGCCCCGGCGTAGGGCTCGTCGCGGAGCGCGTGGACGAGCTGACCGGCGTGCCGCCCGCGGACCGCCCGTTCGCCCGCACGACGGCGACCGCGACCTTCCGCGCCCGGGTCGCCGTCGCGCGGCACCGGAAGCACGACCTGCCCGCCGGGGGCCTCCCGGGGCACCGGTCGGCGTCGTCCAGCGTGCGCACGGTCCGCTGGCGGCAGGGCGTGCGCGGGCGGGTCCTGCTCGCGTGCCACGCGGTGCTGCCGACCGGGTGGCAGGACTGGCCTCTCGTGGACCGGCTCCGGCGCGCCTGACGCCTCCGCCTGACGCCTAGGCCCGGCGGCGCCCGACGACGACCGTGCCATCGAGGTCGTCGTCGCGCACGACGCGGACGTCGACGAGCCCGGCCGCACGGAACGCCGCCCGGCTCTGGGCGGCCTGCCGCTCGGACGTCTCGACGAGGACGTGGCCGCCCGGTGCGAGCCAGTGCGGGGCCCCCGCGACGACGCGGCGCTGCACGTCGAGACCGTCCGCCCCGCCGTCGAGCGCGACCGGCGCCTCGAACAGGCGAGCCTCGGGCGGCATCGTGGCGATCGCGTCCGTCGGGACGTAGGGGGCGTTCGCGGCGAGCACGTCGACGCCGCCCCGGAGCGCCGGGTCGAGCGCGTCGAACAGGTCGCCCGCCGTCACGTGCGCGAGCGGGAGGTTGCGCCGCGCGACCGCGGCCGCCGCGGGGTCCACGTCGGCGGCGTGCACGACGACGCCCGGCACCCGCGCGGCGACCAGCGCCCCGACCGCGCCGACCCCGCAGCACAGGTCGACGACGACGGCGGGCCGGCCCGGGTCGGCGGCAGCCGCGAGCCGCGCCGCCTCGCGGGCCAGGACGACGGTCCGCTGCCGGGGCACGAAAACCCCGGGCGCGACGGCCAGCCGCAGGCCGTCGAAGTCCACCCACCCGACGACCTGCTCGAGCGGTTCGCCCGCGACGCGGCGCGCCGCGAGCCGCTCGAGCGCGGCGTGGTCCGCGGCGGACTCCCGCAGGACCGCGGCCTCGTCCTCGGCGAACACGCAGCCCGCAGCGCGTAGCCGCGCCACGAGGGCGTCGCCGGACGGCTCGAGCGTGGCCGCGTCGCCCGTCACGCCTCGCGCCCGGCCTCGTCCTCGGCGAGCGCGGCCAACCGGTCCACCGAGGCGCGGAGGCGGTCGGCGGTCGTCGCGCGAGCGCGGACCAGCCGCTTGGTGTCCGTGAGGTGCGTCCAGTCGTAGGTGTGGGTGACGGTGGTCCGTCCGGGGCCCGCGGGCTCGAGCTCCCAGCGCCACACGTGGCCGATCGGCTCGCCGCCCGGCTCGGCGGGCATCCAGGCGACCCGGCGGCCCTCCTCGAGCTCCACGACGTGGTTCTCGCGCGTCGCGCCCGACGTGATCGTCATGACGAAGACCTCGCCGACGGCCCGCACGCGCTGGCCGGTCGCGGCGTCGGAGAGGTTGTCGTTCCCGTCCCAGCGGGGCTGCTGCGCAGGGTCGGCGATCAGCTCGAAGATCGCGGCGGCCGGTGCCCCGACCGTCCGGCTCGCGGAGACGACACGTGGCACCTGGTCCTGCGGGGTCTCGTCGGTCATGGACGCATGTCTAGCACCCGGCGTCAGCGCCGACGAACGGATTGCGCCACCGGCGCGGGAGCGAGCAACCGCGCGAGGGCTCGCAGGTCCGCGGGCCCGCGAAGGGCGGGAGCGCCCGGCGCCGTCACGCCGGCGGCCCGCCCCGCGGCGACGGCCGCGCGGAGCGCCTCCGGGAGCTCGGACGGAGCGTCGTGCAGGCCGTGGGTCTCGAGCCAGGCAGGGTCGGCGACCGGGCCGCCCGCTGCCAGGACGGTGGGCAGCTCGCCGAGGCCCACGAGGAGCCCGCTCCCCCGGAACGCCGTGTTGATGAGCTCGTCGCGCACCCCGAAGTCGTCGAGCAGGGCCACCGGGACGCCCGCGGCGAGCGCCTCGAGCGCGGCCGTCGAGCTCACCGTCACCAGGGCCGCACCCGGCGTGAGCCACGAGCCCAGCGGCCCCGTCTCGAACCGGACACCGGGGGCGCCGCCCGGGCGGGCGGCGGCGAGCTCGTCGAACGGCCAGCGCTCGTCGTGCGTCTGCCGCTCGGCGGCCCGGCCGCGGAGCTTCACGACGACGTCGTAGCCCGCGGAGGCGAGCGCGCCGAGGCCGTCGAGCAGGCGCTCCCGCTCGGGTCGGGACGCCGGGACGAGCGCCTGCGGGGCGAACACCGCACGCGTGATCGGTCGCTCGCCGCCAGGCCCGGGCTCCGAGCGAGACGCGGACGGTTCCGGGAGGAACGGCAGCCGCGACAGGACGACGCGCATGCCGGGGGCCAGCCGAGCCGCGACGGGCTCGAACGCCTCCTGCTCCGCGCGCGAGTGCGTGACGAAGAGGTCGGCGCCGCGCCGGAGCCCGACGGCCTCCGGCGAGGCGGGAAGCGCCCACCCGGGCAGCCCGACGACGGTCACCGGGCGTGGCCGGACCCGCCCGGCGAGCGCGAGGAGCACGCGTGCCGTCGGACCGGTGCACGCGACGAGGAGCGCGTCGGGCGGGTCCTGGCGCAGCCGTCGGACGAGCCTGCCGACCCGCCGCACGACGGGTGGCTCGAGCGCGGTCCCCGCGACCGCCGCGGCGATCTGCGCGTCCGACGGGAGCACGGGCGACGCGACGAGCACGACGCGGCCCGCGAACCCGTCGCCCAGCCCGTCGAGCGTCGCCGCCGCCCACTTGAGGTAGGAGTCGGAGTCGGCGACGGCGAGCACCCGGGTCGTCACGGCTCGCCCCGGCGCACGGTCGCCCCCTGCGCGACCGTGCCCGCGGCGCCGGGCGACCCGTTCGCGGCGGGCCGGCCGGGCAGACGGACGATGCTCACGAGGTGCTCGCGCAGGTCGTCGTCGACTCCCGGCGCCCACCAGCCCGCCTCGGGCACGGTCGCGTCGAGCCGGACCCCCGGCGCGAGGGTCGCCGGCAGCAGCGCGATGGCCGACGTCGGCAGCGCGGCGACCCGCTGGGGCGGACGGAGACCGGCGAGCCGCAGCTCGATGGGCAGCCCGGCCCGGTCCACGACGACGTCGGGGATGGCGGCGACGTGCGCGAGCGCGCCCGCGTCCTCGCGCCGGTGCGGCAGGTACCGCACCCGTCCGTCGCGCGCGAGCGCCCGGACCCACGCCAGGT
Organism: Luteimicrobium sp. NPDC057192; assembly: GCF_042670205.1. Classification (NCBI taxonomy): domain Bacteria; kingdom Bacillati; phylum Actinomycetota; class Actinomycetes; order Micrococcales; genus Luteimicrobium; species Luteimicrobium sp. NPDC057192. The sequence goes on from NZ_JBHUWD010000004.1 coordinate 139,648, forward strand.
ACGGCTCGCGGCGCAGCAGCCCGTCGACGACGAGCGCCGACCCGACGACGACGACCGGCTCCGAGATCCGGCCGCCCACCGCCGGCGCGACCCGCGCCGCCCAGTGCAGCCGAGCCCGCGCGATCCGCACGCCCGACCGCTCGAGCGCGTCCCGCACGTCGTGCGGCGGCTCGAACGCCGTCACGAGCCGCAGCCGCCCGAGCTCGGCCCGCCGAAGCAGGCCGTCGCGGGCCGCGAGGCCCAGGGCGTCGCGGCGCGCCGACGCCGGCACGCCGAGCCGGACCAGCGGCCGGCGCTCGGCCGACGCGAGCACGCGCGCGAGGTGCGCGGTCGCGAGGCCGTCGTCCACGACGACGACGCGGCACGCCGTACCCGGCGTCCCGCCTCCCCAGCGGTCGCGCGCCGCGAGCAGGGCCTGGGCCCGGCCGGAGAACGCGTCGCCGAGGACGAGCGTGGACGCGCCGAGCCCGGAGCGCGTCGAACGGACCCTGCCCCGGACGTCGAGGTCGACGGTCGGCGGCAGGGGCAGCGTCCCGAACGCGCGGACGGCGTCCTCGAGGCCGGGCACGCCGCGCCGGGCGTGCACGGCCACGGGGCCGCGCACGTGCCCGGCGTCGACCGCCTCGACCGTCATCAGGAGCTGGAGCGGGGACTCCGCGAGCGCGAGCGCGTGCCGTGACGGTGCGGCGGGGTCGCGTGCGATCACCGGGATCAGTCGGTGACGCGGCGCAGGCGCTGCATCGGCGCGACCTCGCCCGGCATGACGCGCTTGACGCCGTCGCCCATGGCCTGCTCGAGGATGCGGATGTCGCGCACGAGGTGCTGGAGGCCCTGCGGCTCGAGCGAGGACGCGTGGTCCGAGCCCCACATGGTGCGGTCGAGCGTGATGTGCCGCTCGACGGCGACCGCGCCCAGCGCGACCGCGGCGATCGAGATCTGCAGGCCGCGCTCGTGGCCCGAGTACCCGACGGGGACGCCGTAGCGCTCCTTGAGCGCCGGGATGACGCGGAGGTTCGTCTCCTCGGGCGGCAGCGGGTAGGTCGAGGTCGCGTGCAGGATGACGAGCTTGTCGGTGCCGAGGATCTCGACGGCCTCGTCGATCTGCTCGAGGGTCGACATGCCGGTCGACAGGATGATCGGCTTCCCCGTCTCGGCGAGCGCGCGGAGCATCTCGTGGTCGGTCACGGACGCCGAGGCGACCTTGTGCGTCACGACGCCCAGGTCCTCGAGGAACTCGACGCTCGGCACGTCCCACGGGGAGGCGAACCACTGCAGGCCGCGGTCGGCGGCGTGCTGGGCGATCTTCTCGTACGCGCCGCGGTCGAGCTCGACGCGGTGCTTGTACTCGAGGTACGTCATCTCGCCCCAGGGCGTCTGGCGCATGACGTCCCGCTGCTCCGGCGGCACCGCGAGCTCGGGGGTCCGCTTCTGGAACTTCACGGCCTGGACGCCCGCCTCGGCGGCCACGTCGATGAGCTGGCGCGCGATGTCGGGGTCGCCGTTGTGGTTGATCCCGATCTCGCCGATGACGTAGACGGGGCGGCCCTCGCCCACGACGAGGTCGCCGATCGCGACGGTGGGGCTCTCGCTCACGAGGTCGTTCACGGTGGCGTTCATGGTGTTCCTTCCGGTGGTGGAGCGGGTGGAGACGAGGTGGGACGCGGTGTGCGTCGGTTCGAGGTGCGTGACCGGACGGGTCGTGGGGCGGACGGCTGCCTGGGCGTCCGCCTCCCCGATCCCGTGCTCGCCGCGGGCGGCGAGCACGAGCTCGGCGAGCTCGCGGACGGCGCCGTGACCGCCGGGCCGCGCGAGCACGCGCCGGGCCACGGAGCGCACCTCGTCGCGCGCGTCGGCGACCGCGAGGGGCCAGCCGACGAGCCGGAGCGCGGGCAGGTCGTTGACGTCGTTGCCGAGGTACGCGACCCGCGCCGGGTCGAGCCGGTTGACCGACAGCCACTCGCGCAGCGCGGCCTCCTTGTCGTCGACGCCGTGCAGCACGTCGACGCCGAGCTTGCGGGCGCGCGCCGCGACGACGCCGTCGCGCTCGGTCGAGAGGACCAGCAGGGGCACGCCCGCGGTGCGCAGAGCCGCGACGCCGAGGCCGTCGCCGCGGTGCACCGCGACGTGCTCGGTGCCGTCCGCGGTGATCCAGGCCCGGTCGTCCGTGTGGACGCCGTCGAAGTCGGTCACGATCGCGTCGACGTCCACGGGCTCGTCCCACGACGGCGTCGGCAGGACGCCCGCGAGGCGGCGCGCGAGCCACAGCTCGTGCGCGTCGTCGATCTCGATCGCGGTGCGCGGGTCGACGAGGTGCAGGCCGATCTCGCCGAAGAACCGGCGACCCGTCGCCCGCAGGCCCGACGTGCGCATCGCGTAGAACGCGCCGGTCTCGCGGTAGTGCGGGTCGCGGTCCTGGCGGCGCGGCCGGTGCAGGACGCTGTGCCCGACGGCGCGGACGGCGTCGTCGTCGGTGCGCCACCAGAACTCGTGGGTCGCGGCCACCGACAGCACGACGTCGGGCCCGGAGCCGCTCTCGACCCGGTCGAGCACGCGGCGCGCAGCGACGTCGACGTCGGTGGGGTCGATGAACGGGGACGTGCACTGCACGAGGAGCGTCACCAGCGGGTCGGGCGTGTAGCCCGCACCGTCGGGGCCGCCCGCGCCGATCACGTCGAGCGCGTGCAGGACGGCGGACTCGGAGCTCGCGGCGCTCCCTGCGATGGACGTCGGACGCTGCACGACGCGCGCCCCGGCGGCCGCGGCGACCGCCGCGATCTCCTCGTCGTCCGTCGACACGACGACGACGTCCACGACGGGCGCGGCGAGCGCCGCCCGGACGGCGCGCTCGACGAGCGGCACTCCCCCCACCTGCTCGAGGTTCTTGCGGGGCACGCCCACGGACCCGCCGCGGGCGGGCACGACGGCGACGACGCGCGGGCCACGGGTGGCGGCGCCGCTGGTCGGCTCTTCGGGTACGGCAGTTCCAGGCACGGCCGTGACGCTAGGGAGACGGGGTGTCGCGACCGTGGCCCCGGCGTGACCGCGACACGAACGTCTGCGTCCAGCAGGTGAACGGCAGGTGCGCCCTCCGGCGGAAGGCCCCCCGGGAGGGCTCCGCAAAGCCCGGGGCGGCGTGGCTACCACCCGGTAGCCTGCTCGGGTGACCACAGCGACGACGCCCGGCACCCCGGGCGACCCCACCCCCACGCCCCTGCCCGCGCGCACGCCGTCGGCGATCGACGCGGTCGCGAACGAGCACGTCCAGACCGTGGCCCGGCTCGAGCCGCTCTTCGCGACCGAGGTCGGGATCAAGGGCCACGACCACGAGCTGCCCGACCTGTCCCCCGCGGGCCACGACGCCCGCGCCGACGCCACCCGCGCCACGCTCCGGGCTCTGGACGAGGCCGCCGCCGCGGCCCCCCTCGACGACGTGGACCGGGTGACGCTCGCAGCCATGCGCGAACGGCTCGGCCTCGACGTCGAGAAGCACGAGGCGGGCGACCACCTCGCCGACCTCAACGTCATCGCGTCGCCGCTGCAGGCGCTGCGCGACGTCCTCGACCTCATGCCGACCGGCACCGTCGAGGCCTGGGAGAAGGTCGCCGGCCGTCTGGCCGGCCTGCCCGACGCGATCGCCGGCTACGTCGAGACGCTGCGCGCCGGCATCGCGAGCGGGAACGTCCCCGCGATCCGCCAGGTCCGCGAGGGGATCGACCAGGCCCGCGAGCTCGCCGGCGACGAGTCCTTCTTCACTGCGATGGTGCACGGCAAGGAGGCGGACGCCGTCCTCGACGAGTCGGCCGCGTGCTCCCTCGTGCGCCGCGACCTCGAGCTCGGCGCCACCGCCGCGCGTCAGGCGTACGCGACGCTCGCCGACTTCCTCTCCTCCGAGCTCGCGCCCGTCGCCCGCGAGACGGACGCCGTGGGCCGCGAGCGGTACGCACGCGACTCGCGCTACTTCCTCGGCGCCGAGGTCGACCTCGAGGAGACGTACCGGTGGGGGCTCGAGGAGCTCGCACGCGTCGTCGCCGAGCAGGAGGCCGTGGCGCGGGAGATCGCCGGCCCCGGCGCGACCGTCGCCGACGCTGTCGAGACCCTCGACGCCGACCCCGCCCGCATCGTCCGCGGCACCGACGCGCTCCGCGCCTGGATGCAGGAGACCTCCGACGCGGCGGTCGAGGCCCTCAACGGCACGCAGTTCGACATCCCCGAGGCGCTGCGCACGCTCGAGTGCCGCATCGCCCCCACCCAGACGGGCGGCATCTACTACACGCCGCCGTCGGACGACCTGACGCGGCCCGGCCGCATGTGGTGGTCCGTGCCCCCGGGCGTCACGGAGTTCGGGACGTGGCGCGAGAAGACGACCGTCTACCACGAGGGCGTCCCCGGCCACCACCTCCAGTTCGGGCAGGCCGCCGCGCAGCGCGACGTGCTCAACGACTGGCGCCGCCTCGGCTGCTGGGTGTCCGGGCACGGCGAGGGCTGGGCCCTGTACGCGGAGCGGCTCATGGAGCAGCTCGGCTACCTCGACGACCCGGGCGACCGCCTCGGCATGCTCGACGGCCAGCGCATGCGCGCCGCCCGCGTCGTGTTCGACCTCGGGGTGCACCTCGGGCTCCCCGCGCCGGAGGAGTGGGGCGGCGGCACCTGGGACGCCGACAAGGCGTGGACGTTCCTGTCGAGCAACGTCAACATGCCCGAGGGGTTCATCCGGTTCGAGTACAACCGCTACCTGGGCTGGCCCGGGCAGGCGCCGTCGTACAAGCTCGGGCAGCGGCTGTGGGAGGAGGCCCGCGACGCGTCGAAGGCCGCCGCAGGCGAAGCCTTCGACCTGAGGGCCTTCCACGCCCGGGCGCTCGCGCTCGGCAGCGTCCCGCTGAGCGTCCTCACCGACAAGCTCACGCGCCTCGACGGGCGCGCGTGAGCCGCGTCCGGCTCCTGCTGGCGTCCGCGTCGCCAGCACGCCTGGCGACGCTGCGGGCCGCGGGCGTCGAGCCCGAGGTGCTCGTGTCGGGCGTCGACGAGCCTGCCGTGCTCGACGCCGCCCGCGCGGACGGGCCGCTCTCCCCCGCCGACGCCGTCCTCGTCCTGGCCCAGGCCAAGGCGAGGGACGTCGTCGGGCGCGTGCGGGACGGTTCGCCGGACGACGTGCCCGACCTGGTCCTCGGCTGCGACTCGATGCTCGAGCTCGACGGCGAGGTCCTCGGCAAGCCCGCGTCGCCCGACGAGGCGCGCGAACGCTGGCACGGGATGCGCGGCCGCACCGGCGTCCTGCACACGGGCCACTGGCTCGTCGACCTGCGCGACGACGGCGACCGGGCCCGCGATCTCGCCGCGCCCGGGCCCGTGCCCGCCGACCGTCCTCACGAGCTCGGCGAGACGAGTTCGACGTCGGTGACGTTCGCCGACGTGACCGACGCCGAGATCGACGCGTACGTCGCGACGGGCGAGCCGCTGCACGTGGCGGGCGCGTTCACGATCGACGGGCTCGGCGGCGCGTTCGTCGAGCGCGTCGAGGGGGACCACCACGGCGTCGTCGGGCTGAGCCTGCCCACGCTGCGCCGGCTCCTGCTCGCGCGCGACGTCGCCTGGACCGACCTGTGGAGCACGCCCTGAGCTCCACTGTCCCTGCGGGCGCGCGGCCGGTCGTCGCGCGGGGAGTCGAGCGCGCGCTCGACCCCCGCGTGTGGGGGTCGGCGATCGGCGCGGCCGGCGGGTGCGTGTTCGTGCTCGCGAACCGCGGCTCGCTCGCCGCGCCGGTCTCGGCACTCGCGCTGGTCGCCTGCGCCGCGGCGCTCGCCTTCTACGTCTGGCGGGTGTGGTGGCGCCGGCGCCCGTTCCCGGAGCCCGAGCCGGTCGGCCGGTGGGCGGGACTCGTCTACCTGGCGAGCGTCGCGGGGATGCTCGTCCTCATCCGCCTCGGGCGGCTCGCCCTGGGCGACAACCACGAGGATCTCGTGCCGGGCGTGATCGTCCTGGCGGTCGGGCTGCACTTCCTGCCGTTCGCCCGGGCGTTCCACACGCCCCTGTTCCGGCGGCTCGGGCTCGTGATGGCCGCGCTCGGGGTGGCGGCGCTCGTCCTCGGCCTGGTCTGGACGCCCGTCGCGACCGCGGGCGTGGTGGTGCTCACGGGGCTCGCCATGCTCGTCCTGATCGGGCTCGCAGCGGGCTGATCGCGAGGCACGCATTGTCGGGCCACCACAACGCAGGCGCCCGTCGACCGCGCTGGCGCCGTCCGCGTTCGTGGGAGGCTACAAAGCACGTCGGGCGGCCTTGGAACCTTCGCCAATCTTCTCCGGAGCCGCCCGCGCGACCCCGGACGGCCGTCGGACGCGCGTTACCGTAAGCCGTGCCCACTCTGCCTGACGTGTCCGCAGCCGCCACCCGTCCCGTGACGAAGGTCCTCATCGCGAACCGCGGGGAGATCGCCGTCCGCGTGGCGCGGGCCTGCACGGACGCCGGGATCGCGTCCGTCGCCGTCTACGCCGACCAGGACCGCGACGCGCCGCACGTCCACCTCGCGACCGAGGCGTACGCGCTCGGCGGCGCCCGCGCCCAGGAGACCTACCTCGACCAGGCCAAGCTGCTCGACGTCGCGCGCCGCGCCGGCGCCGACGCCGTGCACCCCGGCTACGGCTTCCTGTCGGAGAACGCGGAGTTCGCGCAGGCCGTGCTCGACGCGGGCCTCGTCTGGGTCGGCCCGCCGCCCGCCGCGATCGCCGCGCTGGGCGACAAGGTGAGCGCGCGCCACATCGCGCAGCGCGCCGGCGCCCCCCTCGTCCCCGGCACGCCCGACCCGGTCGAGAGCGCCGCCGAGGTGCGCGCGTTCGCCGCCGAGCACGGGCTTCCCATCGCCATCAAGGCGGCGTTCGGCGGCGGAGGCCGCGGCCTCAAGGTCGCGCGCACCGAGGACGAGATCGACGAGCTGTACGAGTCCGCGGTGCGCGAGGCGACCGCCGCGTTCGGTCGCGGCGAGTGCTTCGTGGAGCGCTACCTCGACCGGCCCCGGCACGTCGAGACGCAGTGCCTCGCCGACGAGCACGGCACCGTCGTCGTCGTCTCGACGCGCGACTGCTCGCTCCAGCGCCGCCACCAGAAGCTCGTCGAGGAGGCGCCCGCGCCGTACCTGACGCCCGAGCAGGAGGCCGAGCTGGACCGCGCGTCCAAGGCGATCCTCTCCGAGGCGGGCTACGTCGGCGCGGGGACGTGCGAGTTCCTCGTCGGGCTCGACGGCACGCTGTCGTTCCTCGAGGTCAACACGCGTCTCCAGGTCGAGCACCCGGTCTCCGAGGAGGTCACCGGCATCGACCTCGTGCGCGAGCAGCTCCGCATCGCCGCGGGCGAGCCCCTCGGCTACGACCGGACCGAGCCGCGAGGGCACTCGTTCGAGTTCCGCATCAACGGCGAGGACCCGGCCGCCAACTTCCTGCCCGCCCCGGGCAAGGTCACCAAGCTCCGGTTCCCGAGCGGGCCGGGCGTCCGCGTCGACTCGGGCGTCGTCGAGGGCGACACGGTCTCGGGCGCGTTCGACTCGATGATCGCGAAGCTGATCGTCACCGGCGCGACCCGCCGCCAGGCCGTGGAGCGGGCCCGCCGCGCGCTCGCCGAGCTCGAGGTCGAGGGCATCCCGACGGTCGTGCCGTTCCACCGCGCCGTGCTCGAGGCGCCGGAATTCGTCCCCGCGAACGACGACGAGCCCTTCACCGTCCACACCCGCTGGATCGAGACCGGCTTCGCCGACCGTCTCGGCTCGCTCACGCCCGCCACCCCCGCGGCGCCCGTCGAGCCCGAGGAGAACGAGCCGCTCACGGAGCGCGTCGTCGTCGAGGTCGCCGGCAAGCGGCTCGAGGTCGTCATCCCCGCGGGCCTCGGCATGGTGGGCTCCCGGGCCCGCACCGCGACCGCCGCGCGTCGCCCTGCGCGCCGGAACGGCGCCAAGGCCGGCCCCGCCGCGAGCAGCACCTCGCTCACGTCGCCCATGCAGGGCACGATCGTCAAGGTCGCCGTCGAGGACGGCGCCGCCGTCGAGGCGGGCGACCTCGTCGTCGTGCTCGAGGCCATGAAGATGGAGCAGCCGCTCGTCGCGCACCGGGCCGGCACCGTCCGCTCGCTGAGCGCGGGGGTCGGCGCGAGCGTGAGCTCGGGCACCGTCATCTGCGAGATCGTCGACTGACGACCCCTTCACCCCGCTTCCGCCTAGGGTGGGGAGCGTGCCCGACGACGCCCGCTCCCCCGACGCCCCGCCCGTCGAACGCCTCCACCGGCAGCCGGGTGACGGCTGGGTGACGTGCGGCGACCACCGCCACTGGGGTCTGCACGGTGCGGGCGGCCTGTTCCTGGCCCGCGGCGGGCGCGGGACGACCGTGACGCACGTCGCGCTGCAGCACCGCGCCGTGTGGTCGGACCAGGGCGGCACGTGGGGCATCCCCGGCGGCGCCGTCGCCACGGGCGAGACCGCGACCGCCGGGGCGCTGCGCGAGGCGCAGGAGGAGGCCGGCATCGACCCGGCCGACGTCGACGTCGTCGGCACCCACGTCCTCGACCACGGCCCCTGGTCGTACACGACCGTCGTTGGACGCGAGCGCGGCGGCGCGCACGTGGACCCGCACGCGACCGACGCGGAGGGCATCGAGGTGCGGTGGGTCGCGCTCGACGAGCTGGACGGTCTCGTCCTGCTGCCCGCGTTCGCCGACGCCCTCGACGCCCTCCTCACGATCGCTCAGGAGCCGGCGGACCAGCCGTAGCAGGACTCGAGCTCGTCCAGGTCGTAGAACGCGCTGCCCTTGCTGACGGGCGTGCACGACGCCTTGAACGCCGTCTCCTTCTCGTCGTCGAGCATCCGCACGAGGTACCGGTCGCCCTTGCGGAACAGGTCCCACTGGATGTTCGCGGCCATGGGCGCCACCTCGGCGCCCCGGAACGGGTTGTCCGCGTAGGTGAACAGGTCACCGGTCCGCTGCTGGACGGTGCTGCCGGGCAGGCCGAGCAGCGACGCGAGCGGCATGATCTCCTCGGCGTGCGTGAACCGGAGCTTGGCGACGAGGTCGCTCGTGCCGTCGCGCTTCGCCTCGAGCGTCGAGAACAGGTCGTCGAGGAGGACGCCCGCCATCCGGTACGTGACGTCGCTGCCCGCGAACGCCGGACCGTTCTCGTAGAACGACGTGACGTCGTCGAGGTACCCGAACCAGGACGCCTGCGAGCGGGTCATGAAGCGATCGAGGTCGAGCCCCCGCGTGTCCGCCGCGGGCAAGTCGTGGCTGTTCTGCACGATCGCGTAGAGGGCCTCGGCGGCCGCGACCTCGTCGTCGAACGACGCGAGCTCGCCCGCCGCGAGCCGGTCCACGAACGCCGGCGTGAACGACCTCTCGAGCGCGGCCCGTGCGACCGCGCGGGTGCGCGGCTGGTCGGTCGCCTCGCCCTCCGCCGCGCCGATCCGGGCGTCGTTCTTGAGGTAGTCCTTGTACGCCGAGTCGGACTTGTGGAAGTAGAGGGTCGCGTCGTCCGTCGTGGTCGGGCCGACCACCCGCGACAGCCCCGGCACGGCCGACTCGAGGCCCGCCACGTAGGCGTCGGCGCTGTCGTGCGCCCGCTGCTGGCTCGACGACGACACGTCGACCAGCGCGCCGCTCCCCCGCGCCGCCGACGCGAACAGGCCCGGCAGCCGGGCGGCGGTGCGCTCGGCGGTCCCCTCGAGCTCTTCCTCGCCGAGCGGCGAGAGCTGCCCGTAGCCGATCGCCGCGTTCGCGTCGAGGATCCGCTGCACCTGCCCCGCGAGCCCGCGCCCCAGCGGCGTCAGAGCACCCGCCGCCTTCGCCTCGGCCGCGAGCGCGAGGAGCGCGTCGCCGTCCTCGGAGTCCGACATCGCCCGCGACCCGTGCCGGGACACGTTCTCCGTCAGCACGGGCACGAAGCCCGCGGGCGCCTTCTGGTAGCTGCGCGGGTTCTGCTGCGGCGCGTACGGCGTCTTGGTGGTGAAAGCGTCGCCGAGCGACGCGGGGGACGCGTGCGCGCCGGGCGCGCCGCCCGGGTCGGCCGAGGCCGGGCCCGCGACGAGCGCGGTGCCGACGGCGAGGGTGCCCGCCGCGACGGCGGCGGAGGCGAGGAGGAGGCGGCGGTTCACGGAGGTTCCTTCCGGCAGGGGCGTGGGCACCCCGCAGCACACACCGTGGCCCTGAACGCCCGACGGCGCCCCACCGTCGGTCAGGTGAACACGACCCTACGACGGCCGGGTCCACGCCGGCCGCCACGCCACCGTGGGTGGCCGGAGCCGCTGGTCAGGCGAGGCGGAACGACGGGTCGACGGCGCCGTCGACGACGATCCGCCCGCCCGCGAACGTCAGCGCGGTGACGTGGAGCCCCGGCGCACGCTGGGCCAGGACCTCGGCGACACGGACGCGGACGATCGGGTCGCCGTCACCCGTGACGAGCGTGACGGCGTCGGGCGGCAGGCCCTGCTTGACGAGCGCGGCCCGCAGCGGGCCCTCGACGAAGCCGAGCAGCCGCTGCACGGGCAGACCGGCCGCCGTCGCCGTGGCCCGCAGGTCGAGGACGCCGTCCGCGAAGGACTCGTACCGCAGCGCCGCGTGCACGGTCGGCGTGAGCGCGACCGCGAACCGCAGTGCCGCGGGCGGGTTCGGGACCTTGCGCAGGTCGACCGTCGCGTAGACGGTGTCGTCCTCGCACGTGAGCGAGGTGAGCACGGGCGGCAGGGGTTGGCCGTGCAGGGCCAGGATCCGGGCCTCGTCGAAGGTCAGGTCGATGCGCACGCCTTCATCATCGCTCAGCCGCGGGACCTGCGCCGGGAGGACACGGCTCGGCCGTCGACCACAGCCGATGCCTCACCGGGACGATGGGGAGCACCGACCTGGCGAGGCACCGCCCGTACCGGTGGCCACTCAGCGGAGCTCTGCGCGACGGGTGAGCCGCGTGCGCCGGCTCAGGTCGCTCGTGGCGGGGACAGCGACGAGGCCCGGGAAGGCTACGGGGAGTCGTCCAGTTCGGCCAGGGTGACCTGGTCCGTAGCCCACCGCCGGATCCGCTTGGTCAGACCGTCGGTGGCGAGAACCCGGTTGATGGCGGGAATCCCGAGGGCCACGAGCCTCTCCTGGAACCACCTCGAGAGCTCGTGGACGCGACCCGGGTCGAAGGTGTCAGGGTCGACGGCGATACGCCGGAGCAGTGCGATCTCTTGCGAGCGGCTGACCAGGAATTCGTCGTCGTCCAGGCGGGCTCGTCGGAGCAGGTCCGCATGGGTGACAGGTGATCGGATCCTGAGGAGCTCGAACACCACGGCACGCCTGAGGCCGAGGTCGGGTTCGGTGAGCGCGGCCCACTCCGCGAGGTGCAGCGTGGCGTCTTGCGAGAGCAGGTCGCTGTAGGCGGGCCATCGACCGTGGTCTGACGTCGGGTCGTCCACGGTGCGGCCGAGCGACTTCATCGCCGCGACGAGCGCGTCGCCGTTCGAGTTCGAGGGGTCGGCGTTGAACGCACTCTTCTGCACTCCCCGAGGAGGCATCTCAGTGATCCCCGCTCCGTCAGTCGACCGGGTGGTGCAGCATCCGCGCGACCTCGGCGATCGACCCGGACAGCGACGGGTACACGGTGAAGGCCTCCGCGACGTCGTCGACGGTCAGGCGGTGGGACACGGCGAGCGTGATCGGGAAGATCAGCTCGCTCGCGCGTGGCGCCACGACGACGCCACCCAGCACGACGGACGCCTCCGGGTGGGCGAACAGCTTGACGAAGCCGTCGCGCATCCCGAGCATCTTGGCGCGCGGGTTGCGCGAGAGCGGGAGGGTGGCGGTGACGTACTTCGACCCCGCGGCCTGGAGCGCGACCTCCGACTTCCCGACGGTCGCGATCTCCGGGGACGTGAAGATGTTCGCGGCGACGTCCTGGACCCGGATGGGCCGGACCGCGTCCCCGAGGACGTGCTGCATCGCGATCCGTCCCTGCATGGCCGCGACCGACGCGAGCGGAAGGACGCCCGTGCAGTCGCCCGCGGCGTACACGCCCCGGGCCGTGGTCCGGGCGACCTTGTCGACGACGACGTGGCCCGACGGTGCGAGCGTCACGCCCGCCTCCTCCAGGCCGATGCCGCGCGTGGACGGGATGGCGCCCACCGCGACGAGCACGTGCGACCCCTCGACGACACGACCGTCGGCGAGCGTGACGGCCACGCCGTCGGCTGTCCGCTCGGCGCCCGCGGCGCGCGACCGCGACAGGACGGTCATGCCGCGCGAGCGGAAGACGCCCTCGAGGAGCTCGGCGGCGTCGGCGTCCTCGCCGGGGAGCACGCGGTCGCGGCTGGAGACGAGCGTGACGTCGACCCCGAGCGCGTTGTACGCGCCCGCGAACTCCGCCCCCGTGACGCCGGACCCGACGACGATCAGCTTCTCGGGCAGCTCCTGCAGCGCGTAGAGCTGCGTCCAGGTGAGGATGCGCTCGCCGTCGGCGGGCGACCCGGGCAGCTCGCGCGGCGTCGCGCCCACGGAGACCAGGACGGCGTCGGCGTCGAGGGCGACGTCGTCGCCCCCGCCCGCGGGCCGCACGACCACGCGGCGCGGCCCGTCCAGCCGCCCCTCGCCGAGGATCGTGACGACGCCTTCGCGGTCGAGGCGCGCCCGGATGTCGGCGGACTGCGCGGCCGCGAGCGCCATGACGCGCTGGTTGACGGCGGCGAGGTCCACGCTGATCCCGGGCACGGTGGTCTCGGCCGCGTCGGCGCCCGTGCGCGGGACCCCGAACCGGATGCCGAGGCCGGCGGCCCGCTCGGTCGACGTCATCCACTCGGCGGCGGCGATGAGCGTCTTCGACGGGACGACGTCCGTGAGCACGGCCGACCCGCCGAGCCCTTGCCGCTCGACGACGGTCACCTCCGCGCCGAGCCGGCGGGCCACGAGGGCGGCCTCGTAGCCGCCCGGGCCGCCGCCGAGGATCACGATGCGCGTCGCCTGCAGGTCAGGTCCCTGTGCACTCACGGTGACCATTCTGCCTGGCGGAGCCCGCCGGTCCGCGCCGACGAGGCGGAGCCGGCGGGCTCGGGAGGGTCAGCTCACACCGCCGCCCACCCGTTGTCGACGGGCAGGATCACGCCGTTGACGTTGCTCGCGGCGTCGGACGCGAGGAACACGATCGCGGCGGCCTGCTCCTCCGCGGACGCGGGCTGCCCGACGTTGCCCATGTACCGGCCGAGGGTCGCTGGCCCGCCGGCGGCGGGGTCGGCGTCGACGTGGATGTTGGTGGCGGTGCCTCCGGGGGCGATGGCGTTGGTGCGCACCCCCTGGTCGCGGTACATCACGGCGAGGGACTTGGTGAGCCCGGCGATGCCGTGCTTGGAGACCGTGTACGCGGTGCCGGCGGCGGACCCGCGCAGCGAGGCCTCGGACGCCGTGTTGACGATGGCGCCCTTGCCGGTGGCGAGGAGGTGCGGGAGGGCGGCACGCGTGAGCAGGAACGGCGCGTGGAGGTTCACGCGGAGGACCCGGTCCCACTCCTCGTCGGTGGTGTCGGCGGCCGCGGACATGCGGTCCATGATCCCGGCGTTGTTGACGAGCACGTCGAGGGAGCCGTAGGTGTCGACGGCGGTCGCGACGACCTGGTCGACGACGGCCTGGTCGGCGAGGTCACCGGTCACGGCGACGGCGTCGCCGCCCGCTGCCTTGATCTCGTCGACGACGGCTGCGGCGCGGTCGGCGGCGATGTCGGCGACGACGACCTTGGCGCCCTCGGCGGTGAACGCGAGGGCGGTGGCGCGGCCGATCCCGGAGCCGGCGCCCGTGACGACGACGGTCTTGCCTGCGAGTCCTGTGGTGCTCATGGTGCGGTCCTTCCGATGCTGGAGCAGCATTATTGTCACGCTGTGCCACTATCGTAGATCAGAGAGGATGGGCCGTGACACCCCGGCAGGAGGCCCTGTGACCACCGCGACACCCCGCCCCGGGCGCCCCCGCCGCAGCGCGGCCGCGCTCGCCGCCGAGCGCCGCCGCGTCGCGCGCGAGGCTCTGCGCCTCTTCGCCCAGGACGGCGTCGCCGCCACCAGCGCCGACGACGTCGCAAGGGCGGCCGGGGTGTCCGTCCGGACCTTCTGGCGGCTGTTCCCGCGCAAGGAGGACGCGGTCCGCCCGCTCCTCGAGGACGGCGTCGTCGCCCTGGCTGCGGACGTCCGGGCCCGGGGGCTCGCGGGCCTCCTGGGCGCCGCGACCCCGGCCCGCCCCGAGCCGGGGCCTTCCGACGCGGCCTCCGACGCCGAGCCGATCCGCACCCTGGTGCGCCTCACCCGCACCGAGCCGGCCGTCCGGGGGGTATGGCTCGACGTGCACGACGGCGCGGAGTCCGTGCTCGCCGACGCCCTCGCCGCGAGCCGGGGCGAGGCCGTGCCGGGGCTCGGGACCCGGACGACGGCGGCGGTCGCCAACGCCGCACTGCGGGTCGCCGTCGAGGAGTGGGCGTGGCAGGAGACCGGCACGGAGAGCGGGGCGCCCGCCGCGTCCCTCGCGCGGCGCGTCGACGAGGCGCTCCGGCTCGCGGCGGACGCGTTGGGGCGCCGCGCTGACGAGACCCCCGAGGCGGCACCGGGGTCTCCCGCCGACTAGCCTCGGTGGCATGGCTCTCACCTCCGCGTCCTCCGTCGCCGCCACCCCGGGCGACCGCCTCGACGACCCCACCACCGACCCCTTCGACGTCGCGAAGGAGGCGGCCGCGTTCATCGCCGAGCGGACCGGCGTCGAGCGGCACGACGTCGCCCTCGTGCTGGGCTCCGGCTGGGGCGGCGCCGCGGACCTGCTCGGCGAGACCGTCGCCGAGATCCCGTCCGAGGAGATCCCCGGGTTCTCGGCCCCCGCGGTCGCGGGCCACCGGGCCACGACGCGCTCGATCCGCATCGCCGGTTCCGCGCACGACGACGGCACGCCCAAGCACGCGCTCGTCCTCGGCTCGCGCACCCACCTGTACGAGGGGCGCGGGGTCCGTCGCGTCGTCCACGGCGTCCGCACCGCGGCGGCGACCGGGGCGAGCGTCGTCGTCCTGACGAACGGCTGCGGCGGCCTCAACCTCGACTGGCGCGCGGGCACCCCCGTGCTCATCTCCGACCACATCAACCTCACGGCCACGAGCCCGCTCGAAGGTGCGACGTTCGTCGACCTGACCGACCTGTACTCGCCCCGCCTGCGCGACCTCGCGCGCACCGTCGACGCCTCGCTGCCCGAGGGCGTCTACGCGCAGTTCCCCGGCCCGCACTACGAGACGCCCGCCGAGGTCCGGATGGCCGGGCGCATGGGCGCGGACCTCGTCGGCATGTCGACGACGCTCGAGGCCATCGCCGCCCGCCACGCCGGGCTCGAGGTGCTCGGGGTCTCGCTCGTCACCAACCTGGCCGCCGGGATCAGCCCGGAGCCGCTGTCGCACGCGGAGGTGCTCGAGGCCGGCGCCGCTGCCGGGCCGCGGATCTCCGCCCTGCTCGCGTCCGTCGTCGCGCTCGTCTGAGGGAGCTCACCATGCCTGACACCGATCCCCGCTTCAGCGAGCAGGCGCACGCGCGCGCCGACGACAGCCGCGCCGCGACCGACGACCGGTTCACCGAGCCGGGCGCCGTCGGCGAGCCGCCCGTCCCGCTCGACGACGCGCTCGTCGCCCGCGTCGAGGCCTGGATCGCGGACGACGTCGACGACGTCGACCGCGACGAGCTGCGGAACCTGCTCGACCTGGCGACGAGCGCCCCCGAAGGGCTGCGTGCCACCGTCCGGGCGAACACGGCCCGCGCGGAGATCGTCGACCGGTTCGCCGCGACCCTCCAGTTCGGCACCGCCGGGCTGCGCGGCGAGATGTCGGCCGGCCCGAACCGCATGAACCGAGCCGTCGTGCGTCGTGCGGCCGCCGGGCTCGGCGGGTACCTCACGCAGACGCTCCCGGGCGAGGCCGCGCGCGTCGTCGTCGGGTACGACGCACGGCACCGCTCGCGGGACTTCGCGATCGACACCGCCGGCGTGCTCACGGCTGCGGGCCACGAGGCGCTCGTCCTGCCCGCGCCGCTGCCCACGCCCGTGCTCGCGTTCGCCGTCCGCCACCTCGGCGCCGACGCCGGCGTCATGGTGACCGCGAGCCACAACCCGCCCGCCGACAACGGCTACAAGGTGTACCTGGGCGGCCGCGTCGTCGGCGGCTCGGGGCAGGGCGCCCAGATCGTGCCGCCCTTCGACGCCGAGATCGCCGCGCAGATCGCCGCCGTCGGGCCGGTGAGCGAGATCCCCGTCGCGACGGACGGCTGGACGACGCTCGGCGACGACGTCCTGCGCGCCTACCTCGACGCGGTCCACGCGCTGTGGGACGGCAGCGACGACCGGACCCTGCGGATCGCGACCACCCCGCTGCACGGCGTCGGTGGCCCGGTGCTCGCGCAGGTCCTCGCCGAGGCGTACTTCCGCGACGTCGCCGTGGTCGCCGAGCAGGCCGACGCCGACCCCGCGTTCCCGACGGTCGACTTCCCGAACCCCGAGGAGAAGGGCGCGATCGACCTGGCGCTCGCGCTGGCGCAGGACTGGGGTGCCGACCTCGTCATCGCGAACGACCCCGACGCCGACCGGTGCGCCGTCGCCGTCTACGACCCGCGCGGCGGCTCGTACCGCGGCAAGGAGACCGCCGCCGCGCAGGGCTGGCGCATGCTCCACGGCGACGAGGTCGGGGCGCTGCTCGGGGAGGAGGCCGCCCGGCGCGCCGGCGCGGGTTCCGGCGTGCTCGCGAGCTCGGTCGTGTCGTCGCGGCTGCTCGGGCGGATCGCGGAGGCGCACGGGCTCCGGCACGCGACGACGCTCACCGGGTTCAAGTGGATCGCCCGGACCGAGGACCTCGTGTTCGGGTACGAGGAGGCCCTCGGCTACTGCGTCGACCCCGCGTCCGTGCGCGACAAGGACGGTCTGAGCGCAGCGCTCGTCGTCGCACAGCTCGCCCAGCGGCTCAAGGCCGAGGGATCGAGCCTGGTCGCACAGCTCGACGCGATCGCCCGCCGGTACGGCCTGTACCTCACCGACCAGGTCTCGGCCCGGTTCGAAGACCTCACCCAGATCGACGACACGATGGTCCGGCTGCGCGAGACGCCGCCCGCCACGATCGCCGGGGCCGCGGTGACGTCGACCGCCGACCTCGCCGACGGCTACGACGGGCTCCCCCCGACCGACGGCGTCCTGTGGCTCTGCGCCGACTCCACGCGCGTGATCGTGCGCCCGTCCGGGACCGAGCCGAAGGTCAAGGCGTACCTCGAGGTCGTGGTGCCCGTGGGCGAGGACGACACCGACGAGCAGGTCGCGCGCGCCCGGTGGGTCGCGCGTCAGCGGCTCGACGACGCCGCGAGCGACGTGCGCGCCGCGCTCGGCCTCGCCTGACCCGCGCGGAACGGTCGCCGAACAAGCGGAGACCCGCCCGAGCAAGCACCTCACGGCTGCTTGCTCGGG